>CAIWEX010000024.1 GCA_903911795.1 uncultured Schlesneria sp. | reverse complement strand
TTTCGGCGGGGTCGGGAGACCCGAGCCGAACATCGCCGAACAGTGTCTCGCTCTGGCTGACCGCTGAAGCCTGACCGCTGACCGCTCATTTACTACTGACCGAACCGGGGAAATCGGGTAGACTTCGACGTCTCCATTTCCAATTGAGGGGTCTGACGCGATGAATTTTATCAGCCGTAAACCATGGGATCCGTCGTTGCACAAGCTGACGGATGAAGGGATTTATCATAACCGCGGGCAGCACCGCCGCGAATTTCTTGCTTCGTTGGGAATCGGAGCTGCCGGGATCCTTGGCAGTTCGGTTCTGCCTGGCTGTGGCGAACATAAGCCGAACACAGAAAAGCTGAAGGCAGCGGCCGAGATCCCGATCACAAAGGCTTCCAAAGAAATTTACCCGTCGGATCGCAACCCGAAATTCACGTACGGGCGGGACGAGACGGTTCAGCAGGATGCGGCCATCTACACGAATTTCTACGAATTCTCGATGAGCAAGCAGACGTATGAGCACGTTGACCGATTTACTCCAACGCCGTGGGAAATCAAGATCGGCGGACTTTGTGCCAAACCGACGACCTTTGACCTGGATGAACTCTACAAGAAATTTGCGTTTGAAGAGCGAGCCTACCGGCATCGCTGTGTTGAGACCTGGGCGATGTGTGTGCCATGGACCGGATTCCAGTTGCACCAGTTGCTGAAGCTGGTCGAACCCGAAGCACAGGCCAAGTACGTGCAGTTCGAGACATTCAATCGACCGACAGAAGCTCCCAACATGTCTGATTCGTCGTTTCCGTGGCCGTACACGGAGGGACTAACGATTGAAGAAGCGATGAACGAATTGACATTTGTCGCGACGGGGATCTATGGGGAACCACTCCCCAAGCAACATGGAGCGCCCGTGCGACTCGTTCTACCCTGGAAGTACGGTTTCAAGAGTATCAAGTCCATCGTTCAGATCACGCTGACAGCGCAGCCCCCCAAGACTTTCTGGAACGTCGTGAATCCGCGCGAGTACGGATTCGAAGCGAACGTTGACCCCAAAGTTCCTCATCCGCGCTGGAGTCAGTCAGAAGAGTGGATGCTGGGGACTCGCGAGCGATTTCCGACGGTGAAATTCAATGGCTATGGTGACTACGTCGCCAAACTGTACGGATGATGGTCGCGATCAGGGACAACGTTTAGCCCTCGGAGACACCAACGATCACCAGACGCAGAGGAACTTTGACAACCCCTGCGGGGGATTTACCATCGGCGGTCAGTCGCATGACCCAAAGTTCCTTTTCATGGGACAGCGAAGGTGTCTTGTCGTCACCTTTCGGCGGAAGTAGCGAGTAAATGGCGGGATGGTTGGAACCCGCCGTTTTGGAACTCAGCTTGAACAGGTCCTGGGGTGTCGCAGGGATGGCAGGATCGACATCCGCCTTCGCCGGAATCGCCAGCAAAAAATCGGACAGGTCACTGGTTCCGACATGGTTTCCGTCGACGGGCTGTTGTCCGTAGCGGAGTGTATAGACACCGACGGCAACATCCTGCCCTCGAAAATCGGTGAATTCCGATTTCTTGACGACTTCCAGAACCCCCACCAACTGGCCCTGGGTGATTGGATACTTGATTGACAATGTCGCTTTGGAATCGGGTTTGACGGCCATCTCTTTTACTAGCCAGAGCGTACAGACTGGCTTGCCGTCGATGACGACTTGCTGTCCGGCAGGTTTGAGTGTTGCGGCAACCTTTTCAGACACACCTGCCGGAAGTTTTTCGACGGGGGCCAGCTTTCCGTCTGCGGCAACGACAGACCCGGCCGAAATCGCAATCAGACAGACCGCAGCACTACAAATCCGATTCATCATGATTCTCCAGAGTCATTCGGCACATGGCCGATTACCTTCGAAATGTCGCTAGAAATGCACTGCGCTGGCCATGAGTCGTCCATGTCCGATCGAATCCTTCGCCCGTGTAGCTCAATGTGCTCGCCAGAGCAGGTTGAGAATTCTTGACGGGCGACAGAGGATCATAAAACACCTGCTCATTGGAACAGACACAATCCCCCTTTCCCAAGGCGCGAGTTTCAATCTTGGCCAGGTTTCCAGCCGTAAATCGGCCCTTCCCTGCTTCGTGATCATTCACCAGTTCGATCGGGGCCGCGATCACTTTCTGAATATTGGTTGTCAGTTCCTTAACGGTCTCTTTGACGAACGAAACCAGTGCATCTCGTTGAGTGCTCGAGGCACGTTCGTCGACCAGGATCACAGAATTGATCTTACCGGCCCGCATTTTGAAATAGGGACTGGACCCCATCGTCTTTTCGGAGACGGCAACCAGCGCGACCGACATACCATTCAGATTGACGTTGTTCCAGGTCCCTTTGTCGACCTTCCACGCCATCACCGCTTCTTTGCCCGCCAGATCCATTTCGGCGTTGGCAAAACAAGGACCGGTGTAGACGTCACAGGTCCGAGCTTCGAGGTATTCCCCAGTCATCTGTGCCGCAGTGGCAAATGAGACAGACTGAAGTACCACTGCAACAGCGGTCATCATCATAAAACGCATGGTTCGTGCTCCTGAACGGGACCGGACGAACGGAAATAGACTGGACTGCGATCGAGTGCTGCATCACGGCTCAGTCCCGCATGGTCCATCAGTCGTTGGCTCGCCAGCTCACGGTGAGAACCGGCCCCCAGCGCGTTCCGGCTGATCGGTCAAATCCAAAACTACGTCGCAATGCTCTGCCATGCATTGTCATCAACCGCTCGTGAGTCGTCAATCGCCGAATTGATGAGAGCGCCTGCATTGGCCTCTCGTGAAACCTCAGGAAGCCGCCCCTTTTCTGCCAGATTTATTCCGTGTATTCCGCATGGTCCGCGTCCCATTTCCCCGTTCCTTCGACAGAGGCACATCACTCTGAGTAAGATTCACGTCCATCGAAGCGGGCACCGTGGCCCCGCAGGATTCCCATTTCCGAATTGTCGGCCGAGAAAGCACTCATGAAATCCCTTCTGTTTTCGTTGTTGGTTGTCATTTCACTTCCGCTTTACGCGGAAGAATGGTCTCCGAAAAAGGATGCCGCCAGGGATGCGACGATCAACGGTCGGGCGACGGAAACCTTTGAAGCAGGTGTGAAGCCGGAATGGGGGTATGCGTCTGCGCAGCAGGATACATTCGTCGTCATTCATCCCAAGGAAAAACGATCTCAGGCTCCGCTGTATGTCGTGCTGCATTCGGCAGGGCATGATTTCGCTTCCTGCGTAAATTGCACCAAGACGGTTGGCGATCACGATATCTATCGGTCACCGGATGATCATTTTGCGCTGTATGTCGACTGCCGCAAGCACCAGGGACGCGACTGGTGGTGGGGTGGGATGCACGCCAAAGACGAGAAGCTGATCAAGATGAATTCCGGTGGTGATCTGACTCCCGTGGAAAAGCGAGTCATCGACACCGTCAAGTGGGCGATCAAGCATTACGAAATTGATCCCAATCGTGTCTACCTCAGTGGCAACTCGATGGGGGGCAGCGGAACGTTAGGAATCGGCTTGCGTCATGGCGATCTCTTCGCAGCCATTAAAGCAAACGTTCCGGCCGGGATCGAGCATGTCTCGAACCGGATGTTTTTTCCACCGAAGTCAGTCCCGGAAGGTGTCACGCTTCCCGATCCACCGATTGTCATTGATTACTCCGCTCCCAACGATGGGTGGTCTATCGGTCACGATCGGTTTGTCGCGGCCATGAACGAACGGAAGTTTCCGCTGTATTTTTACTGGGGCCCTTTCGGTCACGCCAATAATTCCAGCCAGATCATGAAGGTCAACGACCTGATCGATTCCTTCGACTGGTTAAACGTCAAGAAGAACGAAGCCTACGCGGTCTTTACGAATGCCAGCAGTAATTCAACGCTTCCATGGCCTGACGATCTGAAGAGCACGACGGCTGGTCAAGTGAACGCGTTCTTCCGCTGGAAGAATATCAGTGACACTGCAGACAAGCTGGAAATGTCACTTTACCTCGTGACCGAAAAAGACCTGCAGACCCGGTTTGAAATCCCCAAGGAGGCGACAGCCGATGTCACACTCCGTCGACTGCAGAATTTTCAGTTGAAACCAGGTCAATCGTTCCAATGGGAATTCGGCACAGCAAAGGGGAACGGGAAAGTCGATGCTCAAGGGTTAATCAGCATTCCCGGACTGAAGTTGAGGTCCGAAAAGACGGTACTCTCGTTGAAGCCATAGTGCTGTGTGCTTCGAGGAAAAGCTTTTGAAACGCAGAGAGCGCAGAGGACGCGGAGGTAATGAGAGTGGCGATCGCCTTTTCCAGTCTTCACTCTACGATCTTCGCGTGGCTGGCTAACATGACAACAGACGATTCGGCTCACCTGCATTCTGTTTCGTCAAGACTCGAAGATTGAAGAAGTTCACGTTGCACGAGGTGATGATGAGCCGTGGCCGAATCATTCTGAGCGTGGTTGT
Source organism: uncultured Schlesneria sp. (assembly GCA_903911795.1). Lineage (GTDB taxonomy): Bacteria > Planctomycetota > Planctomycetia > Planctomycetales > Planctomycetaceae > Schlesneria. The sequence continues at coordinate 5,230 of CAIWEX010000024.1, read as the reverse complement.
GATCCTGCTGGGAATCGGAGTCCGGGCGTGGCTTTTGAGGGAACAACCGGTCAACGACGAACCGTTTCCGATGACGCTTGGCCCGGAATACGACCCGATTGTCGCGACAATCGCGGCGATCAAACCGCTCCATGAAAAGAAGCATCCAATTCAGCCAGGCGACTGGCTGGAACACTTCCCCGAAGGTGGGCAGTCGTATGCCCATTACGTTCATGCAAAACAACACCATCCACTACATCTCGATTTTTCGAAGATCGACGTCCAGCCGCTGGGTGAATTTGACGAAACTCAGCTGCAACTCGTTCACCGAACGGTCGAGTTCATGGGCCACTTCTTCGGGGTTCCAGTTCAGGAGCTTGATCCACTGGAAATGGGAGAGATTCCTGAGTCTGCGCAGCGGATGCGAAAGGGCGAACGTCAGATCCTGACCACCTGGATCCTTTTCGACATCTTGAAACCGCGGCGAGATCCCAAAGCGATTGCGACGATTGCCCTCGTGACAGGCGACTTATGGCCAGGAGATCTCAATTGGGTCTTCGGGCAAGCGTCGTTGACGGATCGCGTCGGTGTCTGGTCCTTGCATCGCAACGGGGATCCGCGGGCCAGCCAGGCGGAATTCCGATTGTGCCTGCGACGAACGTTAAAGACGGCAGTTCACGAGACGGGACATATGCTGGGCATTCCGCATTGTGCCGCCTGGGAATGCTGCATGAATGGGTCGCGTAACCGTGAAGAAAGCGACCGTCAGCCGCTGGAATTCTGTCACGAATGTCAAGCCAAGATCTGGTGGACGTGTAATGCTGATCCGCTTCAACGGGCGCAGTCCCTGTTCGACTTCTGCCAGAAGTGGGGATTGGACAAAGAAGCGGAGCCGTTTCGAAAGGAACGTGACGCTCTCAGCTTGCTCCCCGGCGGAAGCAAACTAGCGCGGTGACAACATTACTTGTCTTCGCTGACGGCTGATCGCTGGATGGCAGTGCTGCCCCGCCGGAATCGATTAATCGGCCTTAGCCGCCTCTCCGGGTTCGCTTTTTCACCATTTCCAAAGCTTCGTCGAATTGCGTTTTGCTGCCTCCGATGTGCACCCAGCCGTCGATTTGATAGACCATCTCCATACTTTCATCTGACGGCATCCGCACCAAGACCGTGAGTGGAGTCTTCCCACTTTGAAACACTATCCTCACATCACAACCGCTGTCACTGACTCTCTCCGCTCGTATGCTGGACACAGGAAGAAGCGCTGACAGAAGTCTGCGTACATCACTGTGGTCTGCTTCAACGTCCGCTGAGTCACCATAGCTAACGCCCGCAACGCTCAGTCTCGATGGCGTCAGCAGGTCGCTCATTCGCTCTGGTGACAACGGACGATCAGACGTCCCGCATCCATTGAGGAATATTAACAGCACGACGAACCAGTTGCGCACAGATGTCATGCGAGTCACCCTAAAACACTTGTAACGTACCGCTTATACTATAAGGGCCAGGTCGATCGGACACGTTCGTGGATGGCTTATGATTCTTCTTCGGCTGCCGGTGAACGTCGATGTCAAATTTGAATGGACCTGTCCCGTGTTACGCTCTTCGTGTCCGGGACTCAACCCGGAAGCAAGCTCGCGCCGTGACATCAATGCCTTTCTTTGCTGACTGCTGACCGCTGAAAGCTGATCGCTCTTTCACAACCGCTTCGACAATCCTTCCGCGAGCCGCTTGAGTGCAGGACTGATGTCGTCAGGTTCCAGATGCACATTCAACAGGCTGAAAGCTTTCTTATTGGCCATGGCCGCGTTCAGGGATTGATCGAGTTCTCCCTCGGTCCTGACTTCGAAGCCCCACCCTCCTCCCAGCAAATCTGGCAGTCGGTGATAGTTCCAGTTCAAGATGTCGTTGAACGGACCATCCTGCAGGAATCGTTCGGTCGTGTATCCTTTATTGTTCAACACGATCACAATCGGATTGAATCCGTGACGGACCGCGGTCGAGAGTTCCATGCATGTCATCTGGAATGCACCATCACCAACGAGAACGATGGGGCGTCGATCGGGAGCCGCAACGCTGACTCCGATCGAAGCGGGGATTGCGAAGCCCATCGAAGTGTAGTAGGCGGGACTGATGAACTCGGTCTTGCGATAGATCGTCAGGTCAGCCGCTCCGAACAGGCAGTCTCCGACATCGGCAACGACCACCATCGAATCGTCGAGCAATTCATTGATCCGGGCAAACAACCGGGCGTTCGTGATCTTTGCCTGAGGTTTCAGGACGAACTTTCCTTCACCCTTCGGCTTCGGCAGCAGCGGTCGTTTCGCAACTTTCAGGTCCAGCTTGGCCAGTCCCTTGACGAAGTCTGAGACCAGGATGTCGTGGAAATGGTGGTGTGAAATCCGCGTTTCTTCACTGGTAGCGTAGATACACTTACGCGGATCGAGATGCGCGGTAAAGATTCCCATGTCGATGTCCGTCAAGAATGCGCCCAGCATGATCATGCAGTCGCTCTCTTCGACGTAATTTCGCAATTCTTCGCGGCACATCGCCCCTTCATAGATCCCCAGGTACAGCGGGTGCTTTTCGCTGACGACCGATTTGCCGAGCAGCGTACCGACCATCGGGATCGAGTTCCTTTCGGCAAACTTCACGACTTCATCTGCCAGTCCAAAGCGATGAAGTTCCACACCGACGACCAGGACCGGCTTTTTACAGGCGTTAATCGTTCGTTGAGCCTCGGCCAGTGATTCATTCAAGGCATCGCGATTGCTGACGGGTTGTTCCGTCTTGGGGACATGTGGGTAGGGGCAACGGGTATGAACGCGATCGCGTGGCAGTTCCAGGTAAACCGGCCGTTTGTATCGCACGGCCGCTTCCAGACAGCGATCAATTTCTCGAAATGCGGTGAGAGGGTCTTCAAGAGCTGCGCTGGCAACAGTGATCTTTTCGAAGACTTCACGCTGGGTTGTAAAGTCGCGGACTCGATGGTGCAGCAGCGGATTGGTGCTTCGTTCGGCCATCCCGGGGGCGCCGCTGATGACCACGATCGGCGATTTCTCGGCAAAGGCGCCGGCAATGGAGTTACAGAGACTTAGTCCGCCAACACAATAGGTGACGCAGACGGCCCCCAGCCCATGCACGCGGGCATAGGCATCTGCGGCGTAGCCAGCGTTGTCTTCGCGAGTGCATCCGATCACACCGATAGGGCTATCCTGCAGCATTCCATAGAATTGCAGGACGAAGTCGCCGGGGATACCGAAGACATGCCCCAGCCCATAATCCTGTAATCGCTGGATCAGGTAGCTGCCGATTGTCAGTTCGGTGCTATTAGTAACCGCTGCGGAAACTTCCGTTGTCGGACGTTTTGTCGCGGGTCTGGTCGTCGCTTTCTTGGCCATGTCGTTCCTTCGAAATGGAGGGTATTGCCTTCGCCAATGAACCCATAACGCAATCAAGCAAATGAGGATCACCAATACCGAATGCCCTCGCCCGGCGGCGCTTCATCCTACTTTTTCTTGTTGTTGGGTTTATTGTCGTCGCGTTTGTCCGCCAGGATCTTCTGCTGCAGATCCTGTTGTTCCCGGGCCAGTTTCTTTCGTGCTGCTGCCAGATCTCGTTCTTCTTTCGAGACTGACTTACGTGCCGTTGCTATTTCCTGTTTGAGATTCTCAATTTTGTCCGTGACGGCCCGCAATGCCGCGTCCTTGTCGATTGCCTGATCGACGTGCTTGCGAATTTTCGCCACGGCATCTTCGGCTGCGGTCAGCTTCGCTCGTTGTGGTTTCAGCGAGGTTTCGGAATCGAGAGCTTCTCGTTGAAGTTGGGCGGGAATCAATTTGACCCGTGCCGCTTCTACCATCGCTTTCCTGCGATCATCCGCATTTGTGTCCGTTTCATTGCGAAGTCGCGTCAGTTGCAAGTCTGCCTGCCGGGCGGCTTCAACCGCCTGTTGGTATTTGGGAGTCTCGGCCAGCTTCTGAAGGAACGGTTGTCCGGCTCGGTCGTATTCGCGGCGTGCTTCTTCCGCAGCCATGCGAGCATCGCTTAAGCCATGTGTCGCGGAATGCTTTTCTTCCAGATCGTCTTTGACTTTCTGCAACTGGCTGGCCGCCTGAACCAGTTGACGTTCAGCGCCTTTTAATTCGTCGACCGCTTTCTTGAGGGAACGCTCAGCTGTCGTCTCAGCCTGTTGAGCCGTTTTTACGTCCTGTTGTGCTTTGCGAACCGCTTCATTTTCACGTCGTTCATCCGCTTTCTGGGCGTTTGTCTGCTTTCCATTCTGTGCGGCACTCACACACAACGGGGCTACGAGCATTGCCACAAGAAATACGTTTCTGAGATGCAGAACCATTGGTCAGCTCCGGCTTTCGAGTCATCGGCAAGTACGGGATGAACGAAATTCCCGTCTCTGTTTTGCCTGTTAATCGCGGCGAATGCGCATCCTTCTCACTTCAAACGGAAAATCTTCGGACTGGATTCCGATCAATCCTTCGCTCAAGAAATCGGGTTCAGATTTGCTGATGAGGACTCCATTCAGTGAAACGGTCAGTGAGCCATCGACCGAAACGATTTCCAGTGAATTCCATTCACCAACAGGCTTTCGAGCCTTCTGGCGAGCGGCATCGTCATCGGTCGCCGTGACAGTCGCAGCCCCACCATTCTCCTTGATCGCTCCCATCTGAATGTGTTTTCCCTGCACCTCCAGCGAGACGGGCCACTGCTTGTGTTCGCCCGTGATATACATCAGGAATCCGGTATTTCCCTTAAACTTGGCGTCGTCCTTCAAGTTGTCCGGGCGGTCAAAACTGTATTCCAGGCGCAAGGTGAAATTGCGGTAGGACTCTTTCGAATACAGATAACCGCGCGGGCGACCTGAACAGAAGATCCCCTCTTCCAATGCTTCCCAAGTGTCTTCAACCGCCCCAAACGCTTCGAAATCTGCAAACGTCAACTGGGTAAATCCATTCTCAAGTTGAAAAGGGGGATCATCCTGTTGTGCTGCGGCATCGGGACCTTTGGTAGAAGCTGGCGTCTTTTCAGCTTCCGGTTTGCTTTCTTTTGACGGCAAAGGCTGGCTGTCAGGTTTTACGTCGGCGACCTCAACGGACTTCGAAGAAGGCGTTGGTGATACTGGCGTGACGGCCGTTGACGAGGGGCCATTGCCAGGTACCGGCGCAGGAGTCGTCACCGGCTTGGCAGCTTCGCCGCATCCGACGAGTAACATCAGTGCGATCTGGATCATTGAGCGTTT
>CAIWEX010000023.1 GCA_903911795.1 uncultured Schlesneria sp. | reverse complement strand
CGCTGTCTCGCGGGTACGACGACAATCACTGTGCTACAGCGTCATTCACTTTTTCACAGACGTGCGAAGCAATTCTTCATGCAGGCGTCCCACATGCCACATGTAATTCGGGCCGTAACCTGCTGCTGGCCCCCATTTGTTCAACGTCGACAGTCGCAGATGACGCTGAGCGGCCGCAGCATCACCCTCAACGGTATGATTCAGTCCGATGTACAAATGCGCATAAAACAGCCGTTTTTCACGTTCATCCTTTGAAATCTCCGCCGCCTCGATCCGTTCCAGGATTTCATCCGGTTTCATCGTTCCAGCAAACAGTTTGTAGACCGATGGAAACGGTTCCCGATCATCCTTTTCGTACTTCAGCAGCCCTTCGCGAGCCTTCTCGCGACCGAACGCCTTGTATTGTGACAGGTATCGCCAGATCCCGTTTTCACGGTCGACCTGATCGAATGAGTGATAGCTTTCAAACTGAGCGGCAGCATCCTTGAATTTCCCGGCGTAAAACAGGGCAATCCCGCGCCGCCAGTGTGAGCTGGCCTGACTTTCGTCGAGCTTGTTCATCTCGTCATAGTCAGCCACGGCCTCTTCGAACCGGCCCAGGAAAAAACAGGCGTCTCCACGACGGGAATATGCGTTCAGATTCTTGGGATTTGCTTCGATCGCCTTCGTCATATCGAAGCGGACTTTTTCCCATGTCCGCGTCAATTCCGCCGACTGATCTGCAGTGAGTGGAGGGGCGACTTCCGGAGTATCCTCCGCAAATCCCCGACTCATCCCAACCGCTACGATCGCAGTCCAGATCCCCAGTCGAACAAGCCCTGTCATGAAAATCCTTTCGCCTGCCCAATCAACATCTTCACGAGCCTGTCCTAACCAAACAGGTCGTACAGCGGCTCGCCTGTCGAAAGCGGGCGTGTGAATCCGTCTTTGCCCAATCGCGTGTTGAGTGGTACTCCGAGCGAATGGAAGATTGTTGCCCCCAAATCCTGCGGGCGGACCGGGCGATCCTTGACATAGGCTCCGTGCTTATCGGTTTCACCATAGACGGCACCGCCACGGATTCCTCCACCTGCCAGGATCGACGAAAAGCAGGCTGGCCAGTGCTGTCGGCCGGGATTTGTTCCGCGAGCGTTGATGATCGGGGTTCGACCGAATTCGCCCATGCAGACGACAAGCGTGTTTTCCAGCATCCCGCGTTCTTTGAGGTCGGTGAGCAGCGCGGACAGGGCTTCGTCGAGTTTTGGCAGGCACCAGCCCATCCCGTACGAACCATTTCCGAACGCATTCCCCATTCCCATTTCACCGCCGTGCATATCCCAACTGGAACTGGGTGCCCCACCGCCACCTTCCGGGGCTGTTCCCGTCCAGCCATTCACCGTGACGAAACCCACACCCGCTTCGACCAGTCGTCGAGCCAGCAACAGATTCTGTCCGAGCGGATGCATTCCATAGCGTTCCCGCACGGCTGTCGGTTCACGATCAAGCTGAAATGGCAGTCGTGCTTCGGAACCACTCGTCAATTCGAAAGCTCGCTTGTGCAGATCCTGCCAATCGCGCGTGGCCCGATGAACCTGCCCCGTACTTTGCTCGGGACTGAGCCCTTCCAGCAACCGGCGTCGATTAGACATCCGATCTGTTTCCACCGCAGCCTGTAATTCATCAGGCGCCTTGAAGTTTGGCATCGCGGGATGATTCGCCGCAGAGCCGACGAACAACGGGCTGTAGGCCGCTCCCAGATGTCCGCCGATCCCGATGTTGGGGGCACAGAACACCGGATCGCCAACGCATTTGATCAGCCAAACATACGGCGCGATCGTCCGTTCATTGGGGCGAACCTTGGCCAGGATCGAACCAATGTAAGGTGAATCGGCTGGTGCATCTGCCTGACCACTCAGGCAATGATGCATGGCGTCGAAGTGATTGCTGATATTTCCGACATGCGTCATCGAACGAATCAGCGTGAAATCCTGAGTCATCTGAGACATGCGGGTATGCAGTTCACTCATCTGCATTCCGGGGACTTTGGACGAAATCGGGCTGTAGGGGCCGCGAATCGT
>CAIWEX010000022.1 GCA_903911795.1 uncultured Schlesneria sp. | reverse complement strand
GTTGAAGTAAGAAGTGTGAATTCTGAAGTGAGAAAAAATCGCCGTGGTTCCTGTTCTCACTTCTCACTTCAAACTTCGTATGATCACCAGGGCGTTTCCATCATGTTGATGATCTTGCGTGCCATCTGATCAATCGCAATTTGAGTGGCAGTGGCTTGGGACTGACCAAGTTCCGGGGCAAAGCCCGCCTGAGTCAACAGCGGTATCGCCTCGGGTGCCACAGGGACTTCCTGCTTCGCGAGAATCTCGCCCGTCCGAAGATTTTCCCAGGTAACACGGACCAGGATTGAAAACTGCAACTGACGTGGATCGTCGTTGTTGTTTTCTCCCAGCACATCTTTCCGAACCTGAACGATCCGGCCTGTTAAACGCGTATCCGCATCCATTCCACGTGCCAGACGGTACGGAGTTCTGTTCTGAATCTCTTTCTGAACTGACTCCGTCAGTTGGAATTCCAACCCGCGTCGAAAGGTGTCGTTTTCAAACGTTGGCACCGAGACGGTCTTGATGTCAGGACTGAAGCCATTGCCGAGCGTATAGCCGCAACCGGTCAGTTGAAGAACTGCCAGACACGCCAAGGCAACCTGCATCCGCTGGATCAACACCTTCGCCGTCAGACCGCAAACCGGCCCCAAACATAGCTTCGCGAAGGATGACTTGAAATTCATACAGGCCTGGCGGCAGGAGCGGTCCCATCGATTGGGACTTCGGAACTTAGCAGGAACTACAGCTTTGACTTGCCAGAAATCTCACCGACATCCAGTTTTCTGGCGTCAGTATCAGCCTCTGAGGGGAGTCTGCGAGGAGCTGGCCAGAGCCAGCTTTTCTTCTTGGGTGTGTCGTTCAGGTCAATCTCAGCACCTTCGTCAGACTCTGGGGAACTCTCTTCGACAGGGTCAGTTGTTGGTGCACTGCGACGTCGGAACGGATTCGACATCCACCGCGACGGTGACTGCTCAGACTTTGGATCATCCGCATAGGGATTCGCCGTTGCCGGTTCAGGCCGTGCTGCAGGGGCTGCCATTGATGGTTGCTGTTGTCCGGGAATGACTCGCTGCCACAGGGGAACTTTTGGCGGATCAGTCGGATTCAGCACCACGGCACCGCTTTCGTATTCCGGTCCCATGGATTCGAGGCGCTGGCGCGCCTTTTCGGCCTGTTCGGATTTTGGAAAATGTGAAATCAGTTGATGGCACATGACCGCAACCGCTCGTTTGTTCCCTTTTCGGGCATACAGTTCGACCAGTTGCCAGTCACGTTCGGCCTTGGCTTGTTCAATGCGTTTCAGCTCATCTTTCTGTCGGCCCACTTCGGCCATCTCGGGATACAGCCGGATCGTACTTTCTTTCAGCATCTGAGCGTCAATCAGAGTCTTGTCGTCGTAATTCGCTCCCTGGTAGGCCATCAACTTGACGTGCGAGCCGATCAGGAAGGCGTCTCGCAGATGCGGGCTGTTCGGGAATGTTTCTCGCAACATCCGGAAGTAACGGTCAGCCTCGATGTAGTTTCCCTTGCGGGCATAGTGGCTGGCAACCAGCATCATCGCATCATCGGCCAACGGACCTGTCGGGTCATTCATCCAGATCAACTGCAACGCGGCTACACCATTTCCGGGGGTGTCAAACGTCGGTTTGTGTTCATCGAAGAAGTTTGGAACAAATATCGGAGTCTTGTTCAACTTAGGCGGTTCTTCGGCTGGAAGCTTCCGCTTGGGATCTTCGAAATTGATCTGCTCGATCTCACCCAGCTTGGCGACTTCCGGGAAGTCCAGCCATATCCGACCAATTTTGAACAATCGCTCGGACACAACGTCAAGGTGTCGTGTGGATGGGTATTCTTTCAATAGCTGAGCATACAGATCGTTGGCGTCTGCGTAGTGCTCCTGCTGGAAGGCCGCTTCACCCTGCATGAAGATCGCATCTTCCCGGATATCACTTTTCTTGTACTTCTTGGCGACCTTCTTGAAAGCCTTTTCTGCTTCCTTGAACTGATCGTCCTTATACAGTTCCGTGGCAGCAACGTAGGCATCCGTTCCTGGCAACGGCTTGAGCGAATCGTTTGCGTCGGCGGCTGCTTCCTCTTGCTTCCGCAGACGGAACAGACCGCTCAGGCGTCGCTCTTCGGGTCCCTTCACTCCCTTAATATCAGGAGTGTTGTCCTTCATGAGTGCCGATTTTTCCCAGGGCGTGACACATCCCGGCAGGATGCTGAGCATCAACGCGGCGACCCACCCGCGGAGCACTGGTCTCCGAGGCTGATTCACTTTTTTGATCGTTTTGCCG
>CAIWEX010000021.1 GCA_903911795.1 uncultured Schlesneria sp. | reverse complement strand
GTGAGATAGTCGTGGTTCGCTCCGCGAACCAACGCTTCTTGGTAGACATGACCACTGAGGACGAGGCGAATATTTGAGTTGCCATGAGAAAATGCGGCGTTGGTTCGCGGAGCGAACCACGACTATCCGGCACCGGCCACCCTGAAATCGTGACCCGAGTTGGGTGGCACTGGCGGCAGCCTTGGGCCGCCAGTGTCTGAATGGCGCTTTGGCCATGAGGTTGTTCAGAAGCCTGGATTCGCAGGAGCGGCACCGCCACCTGCAGCTCCGCCACCACCACCAGCAGCTGGTGCCGGCGGAGTGACTTGAACCGGCGGTGCAACAGGGCCTTGACGCCCTCCAATCAAGCTGCGACGCATGGCGTACCTGATCGGGAATGACGGCCAGATCGTGTTGTGATAGGGCTGACTCTTGTCACCCAGCACTTCGTACTTGCCGTCAAATGCATGAGTAATGGTTGTCTTGGTATTGGAATCAAAATACTTGACGTGCGAGAACGGTTTTTCTGTGACGTACTGCGTAAAGCCAAGCCATTGACGATCAGGCGCCAAGCCAAAAAACGCTGCTTGTTCCGGTTTGAATCCGAGGAATTCGCGAGGCAGCGGTGCGGTGTGCATCGAAGTCAACAGGACGGCCATCGTGACGTAACCTGTCAAAGTGCTGAAAACCCAGCGTCCCACCTGATCGACCGTCGATGGGAGCTGAATGAACGTCGGCGACAATTGTTCCGTACCCAGCCGCAGTGCGAAGATGAACCCGATGAACAGTCCCAGCAGCGCGACGATATCGGAATAGCCCTTCCAGCCCCCGAGCAGTCCATCCAGAACCCCCGCCAGCGGTTCAAAGAAATTCATCGCCAGCAGACCTGAAATCAGGACGCACAAGAATGTATGAGCAGCACCCCACAACCCTTCGGCTGCGACGCACCACACGATAATTCCAATCACGATCAGGCAACCGACGTCGATCATGAAAAACTCAACTTACTTGGCAAATCGGAATCAGAAACTGTTCGTCATCCCCGGCAATGACGACCTGCAACTTGTTCATATCCAGCGCTACTTGACGACTCGCATCATTTCGTCGACCGAGGTAATCCCCTTGACGACCAATCGCAAGCCTTCTTCTTTCATATACAGCATCCCGTTCTTGCGGGCTTCCGCCTTGATCGCGGTCAGGTTGGGATTGTCGCGAATCAGATCTCGCAGTCTGTCGGTGATCACCAGCAATTCGTAGACACCGATCCGCCCGACGTAGCCGAGGTCGTTACAGGTGGGACAGGTCGCCTCGCGGGTTGCTGGTGGTCGGTAGAACTTGTCGACCTTATCTCCGGGAAGTCCAATCTTCTGCAACATGTCCGCTGTTGGCTTATAGGCTTCCTTGCAATCATTGCAGAGCTTGCGAACCAGTCGCTGGCCGAGGATCGCCGAGACCGAACTGGAGAGCAGGAACGGTTCGACTTCCAAGTCGATCAATCGGAACAGGGCCGCGATGGTGTCGTTGGCGTGCAATGTTGAAAACACCATGTGACCGGTATTTGCTGCCTGGCAGGCAATCTTTGCTGTTTCACCATCGCGAATTTCACCGACCATCACGATATCGGGGTCTTGTCGCAGCACGCTTCGTAGCGAACCGGCGAACGTCTGGCCCGCCTTGCTGTTGATTTCGATCTGGGTGACGTTGGCCATCTTGTATTCGACGGGGTCTTCGATCGTGATAATGTTGTTTTCGTAGGCATCGATTTCCTGCAGCGCGGCGTACAGTGTCGTCGATTTACCAGCCCCGGTCGGACCGCAGGTGATCATCATCCCGTGTGGCTGGTGCACGATTTCCTGAAGCTGCTCGACCATCTGCTTCCGCATACCGAGGTCGGACAGCGTCTTGGCTGACGAACCCTTGTCGAGAATACGGATGACCATCTTTTCGCCACCCTGCAGGCCTTGAGTAGCAACACGGAAGTCGATCTGGCGACCTTCCATTTCTGCACGGAAGCTGCCGTCCTGAGGTTTGCGGCGTTCGGTGATGTCCATGGAAGACAGAACTTTGAAGATATTGACCAGCGCATCCCCCATGGGGCGGTCGAAAGCTTCAGCAGGATACATCACGCCGTCGATACGCAGCCGCACCGACATTTCGTCTTCTTTTGGCTCCATATGGACGTCGGTCGTGCGACGCAAGATGGCATCGTAGATCAGTTCTTTGGCTGCGAGATAGCCCTTGGAACTTTCGACCTGACGCGAGCGATCCATTTCGCCCGCACCCTTGCCCGACTTCCCGATCAGCTTGATCGGTGGACCAACCACAGATTCGCGTTGTTCGCGCGAACCAATCTGAACGCCGATCCTGGATAGCAGCCGAATCGTCACAGCCCGAATATGCCGACGGGTCAGGACTTTGCCCGAATCGGGAACACGTTTATTGCGTTCCACGACATACAGGCCCATCGGAACGGCATAGCCGATCGTCATGACCACGAAGGCGATCCCGAAACTGGGTGAGCACAACGCCCCGACAAATCCCACCACTCCAGCTAACAGGACGACAGAGTTCCACATATCGGGGCGGACCTTCAGGGAATTGGCGTCGCCATCAATCCAACCAGCGGTCCAGGTCCAGAGCAGAAACAGACCGATGAAATACAGGAAGGCACCGGTATGCAGATAGAACCCTGCCAACCGCGGATCTTTCGGATTGCTGCCGCGATAAAATGGCCCTGGGTAAGGAGGATAGGCGTTCGCATCCCGAACCACGGCGGGTGCGGGCGCGGGAGTACTGACAGCGGGTGCCGGGGCGGACTGCTGTGCCGAAACGTGCGTTTCGCCACTGGCAATCCAGGCAATTACCAATGCCACGACGCAACTGAGCAAAAATCGATACGACACGGATTCGGTCCCCGACTCGAAAGCAGCGAACTTGGCAATCGAATAAACGACGTTCTGTCAGACGCACGCGGTCTGAAATCCTATTCCGGAAAGTCTACTGTATCAGACGAAGTTGGAACAAACGTCAGATATCCCGAAATCGGATTCTTGATGAAATCATCACTCCGGCCCTGAGTGAAATTGGAAGTCATTCTGACTTCGTTACGTTCAAGCTGGAAATCGAGCAGAGAATTCAGGATCGGCCGATCAGAATTCGATCTCAATTAACTGCTTTTCATGCAGCAGCTTGGATTCGACACGAATCGCGTCTTTGACGAGACGGTCGGCGCCGGGAACGCGGATGCGAATCTGTACGCTCCCATCAACAACATTAAATGCCTCGTCCCGCCGAAACCGGATGACCTGCTTATAACCGTCGGTGCCGGTCACCATCCCGGTCAAATCACTCCCACGGTAGTTCTTGATGTTTGGCGGCAGACGAAACTGGATCACGATTTCGTAGGAAACCCCCGGAACGGGATCTCGAGGGTCAGTCCAAGCCGAAAAACTCCCTTTCGTCACTGCATATCCCGGGATTCTGACGGCGGGGACTGCGACAGCATCACCATCGCTGGATCCGTTCCCATTCCCTTTTCCTGCCCCACCGGCAAGCCCCATGATGGAATCACTGGGGTCAAATGCCTTTTCGACGTCAACCAACTGCGAGACATCAGTGAATTGGATCGGGGCCGCATCCTGACCTGCTTCGATCGGGGTCACGGCATCCAGTTCCATCTCTTCGGCAAGTTCGGCTTCGCCCATCTCTCCGAAAATATCCAGCGAGCGACGCAGCGAGGGACTACTGAAAACGAGGAGCCCTAGAACTCCAAGCAGAACCGAATGCACGAGGAATGATGCCATCACCCCGGCCATCGCACTGCTGTGAATCCAGCGCAACGTCCTTCCCTTCAGAGAGTTATCCTCTGGAGGTAACTCACGGTCGGCGACAGTTACGGCAACTGCGACCGGCAGGATGGGGATAGGTGGCGGATTCGGTGTGAAAACGAGTGGAGGGGGCTGGACAGGAGGGTTAGCGGGTTTGGTGAAGACCAACTCAGGTAAGATCGCCGGAATTTCCAATGCCGCGACAGGCTTTGCCGGGGACTCTTCCAATAGTTGTGCCGAATCCTGTTCGTCAGGAAGGCTTTCGAATTCGACTTCTAATTCGGAATGAGCAGTTACGTCCGTTTCCGGCAACTCCGTCACGCGAGCTCGCCGGGCAGCCAACCAAGGGGGGACAGTGGACTCAGTCGACGACACTGCCGTCGTTGGCATTCGCCCAGAACTGAGTGGCAACTCTGCCATGTTGATTGCCTGTCGAGACCCTATTGGTCCGAATATCTACCAGTCCGAAACTCGTTCCGATTTCTGACGTTGCATGCACCACGATAGGCCGCGAATCTCGCCCAATCAACCTGACCGGACTCGGATCGACCAGAATCTCGGGTGCCCGCCCCAATTATTATACGTCGACACGATCGCGTTCCCTACAAGAGAAATTGCGAAAATCCGTCGCCGGCGACAATTTACCTTTTCTGTCTTGAATTTGGATGAATTCGATTGCGATCAGGTCACGAACCATGTATCAGTGTGTGTCGATGTTTCTCGCGCATTCGAATGGGCCATTCGAATGCGTTGAAACCTGTAGCCGCTAAGGGAAAACGCATGCCTCATATCAAGCACAAAGTTCGGGGATTTACCCTGATCGAACTTCTTGTTGTCATCGCGATCATTGCTGTCTTGATCGCGCTCCTCTTGCCAGCAGTACAGCAGGCGCGCGAAGCGGCTCGCCGAACGCAATGCAAAAACAACCTGAAACAACTTGGATTAGCTCTTCATAATTACCATGACACTTTCGGACGATTTCCGCCGGGATCCATCAGTCGCTCGGGATCACGGTTTGGCGGACCGGAATGGCCCTATTTCATTCACTTCCTGCTCCCCAATATCGATCAAACCAACGTTTACAACCAGTTGGCGACGGATTGGGGTCGACAGCCTCCCTGGCAGAATGCTGGGGTCTGGCCAGCGACAGTTCGCAATGGGATTCCCGCATTGCTTTGCCCGAGCGATGGGATGGGAGGTTCCACAAAATCTGCTCCTTCCGGAACAGGGGTCTCGTTGCCCGTCAGTAATTACCTCGGAATCTTTTCCGGGCTCAATGACGGCGGGACTGCTCAGGATGCGAATCCCACTCGAGCAGTGTTTGGCCTGAACCGCGGGGCCAGTATGCGCGACATCACCGATGGGTCCAGCAACACACTGCTGGTTGCGGAATACCTATCAGGGACGCCGAATGACTGGCGCGGCTGGTTCTATACCAACAGAGCCGCCTCGCAATATCTGCATGTCCGCAATACTCCGAACAGTTCCACACCCGACAGCATTCTGGATTGGCCGACGGGTTGCTCGGCGACGAATGGCGCGAACCTTCCGAATCAAAACCTTCCCTGTACTCCTGATGGAAACACGGATAACAACTTCGCTACGTCTCGCAGCCGACATACCGGTGGTGTTCAGGTACTGCTGGGGGATGGTTCTGTCCGGTTCGTCAGCAGCAACATCTTCCTGGGGACTTGGCAGAATCTTGCCTGGATGGCAGACGGAAATGTCCTCAGCGAATTCTGATGGACCTGATGCTGCGCCCAACACCGAGTCGCCTTGCCACGACCATCACGACCAAACCGTTGATTGTTCTGTCTTTTACACAACGAAGTTT
This sequence comes from uncultured Schlesneria sp., assembly GCA_903911795.1. GTDB lineage: Bacteria > Planctomycetota > Planctomycetia > Planctomycetales > Planctomycetaceae > Schlesneria. The sequence goes on along the minus strand of CAIWEX010000021.1, from coordinate 19,584 downwards.
CGTTTGAATCACAACCTGGGGTACTCTGCAATGCGGCTGAAGGCTGGCGTATTTGGTGTCGTAGTTTGCCTGATAGCGACATTTTCTGGCTGCGGATCATCTTCCGGACCAAAACGAGCCTCTGTTTCCGGGACGGTGAAACTGGATGGTACGCCGATCGAACGGGGTGTGCTGAGTCTTGTTCCGACGGGTGATACCAAGGGGCCGACGGCTGGTGCAGAAGTGGTGAACGGAAAGTATTCGATCGCCGAAGCGGGTGGACCCGTCCTAGGTCAGTATCGAGTCGAAATCACCGCCAGTCGAAAAACCGGAAGGACACGTGACGAAGGGGGAATGGTCGGCAAGATCGAGGAAACCGAACAGTATCTGCCCGCCAAATACAACACGGCCTCGGAACTAAAACTCGAAGTCAAAGCCGGTAGCAACAAAGGTGACTTTGAGCTTACTTCCAAGTGATTGGGGAACCGCTGATGAACACTGATAAACGCTAATAAGAATGAGGGCATTGTCATGCCTCAAGACGGGGAGTTGGGTGGGGGAGATCGCCTTTTTCAATGTAGGGTGGGACAAGTGGCGCTTCGCCGCGCGGGCCCACCATCATTTCTCGACATTTGCTTTTGGTGGGCCTGCGCTCGAAGCGAGCTGGTCCCACCCTACATCCTCCCCAGCTTCAAAAAGGCATTGGCCCTGGAGTTGGTTGGTTGGGGCTGGATCCAGGCATTGCGAAGGAAGCCTCGGGACGACAGTCCAACCTTGGCCATTCATCATCAACCCCCTAAATACAAGATCTGACTGGCAGTCGTGAATCCAGTCTCATGATTTTCCGATTAGCGTTTATCAGCGTTCATCAGCGGTGCCCAAACGATCTTCGTCTCTTCGTCACGCCAGGATCTCTTTCAGGACCCGTGCACCTCCCACACCTGTCAGTTTGTAATCGCGGCCACCGTAGCGGTACGTCAGTTGTTCGTGGTCCAGACCCAGAGTGTGTAGCAGCGTCGCATGCAGGTCGTGAGGGTGGACCTTGTTTTCAATCGCCTTGATACCGAATTCGTCGCTCTGCCCGTATCGCAAGCCACCTTTCACGCCGCCTCCGGCCAGCCACATCGAATAGGCTGTGCCGTTGTGATCGCGACCATCTTTCTGCTTAACGTGTGGCGTTCGCCCGAATTCGCCGCCCCACATCACCAGCGTGTCTTTCAACATGTCGCGACTTTGCAGATCTGCCAGCAAGGCAGCCAGCGGCTGATCGACTTCTTTGCAGTTCTTCGTCAGATTCCCTCGCAGGCCGTTGTGCTGGTCCCAGTTGGCATGCGTGATTTCGATAAACCTGACACCCGCTTCTGCCAGGCGGCGCGCCATCAGACATTGCCGCCCGAAGTTGTCGGTGGGGCCGTTTCCGATACCGTATGAATCCAGCGTGGCCTTCGATTCTTGTGCCAGATCGAGCACCCCTGGCAAGGCATCCTGCATGCGGAAAGCCAGTTCGTAGGACTCAATCACCCCTTCAATCTCAGCATTGACCTGCTGGCGACTGAGCAGATCGCGATTCAAGGATTGCACCAGATCTAACTGATCTCGCTGCAGCGTGCCTGGCAGATGCTTCGAGTTAATATTACCGATCCGGGTATCAGCGACGCGCTGACCTTCGCGCCCAATGGCGGTCCCCTGATAAATGGCTGGCAGAAAACCACTCGAATAATTCTGGGCACCACCCAGATTGTTCGGCGGATTGATCGTCACGAAGCCGGGCAGATTCTGGTTCTCGGTCCCCAGTCCATACAGCGACCAGGCCCCCATGCTCGGTCGGGCAAATCGAAATTCACCCGTATGCATCATCAGGAATGCCTGCGGATGATTGGGGACATCGGTCCACAGACTGTTGATCACGCACAACTGATCCGCATGACCTGCGACATTTGGAAACAGTTCCGAGACTGGCAATCCACACTCACCATGCTTTTTGAATTCGAACGGCGAGGCCAACAGGTTTCGTCCCTTATTGTCAGGAGCCTCCTTACCATCGTGCGTCTTCAGTTCCGGTTTGTAGTCGAACGTGTCGACATGCGATGGGCCTCCACGCATGCAAGCGTAAATAATCCGCTTGGCCTTCGCCGGAAAATGAGGCTTCTTGGGGGCCAGCGGATTCTCATACGCGGCCGTCGCCCGATCCGCACACAACCCCGCAAAAGCCATCATCCCAAACCCACTCGAAACCCGCTGCAACATCTCTCGTCTCGTCCACATTTTTTTGTTCCTGGCGATGGTTTTTTGGGGTGGGGCGGTGTTTCAGGTGCTGGCGGTGTTGGACAGATTCAGAAAGTGGCGTCAGCGCCTTATTCGAGGCAACGGAATTCGGCTGAGGCGAAGAGGGCCTGGCAGAAGGCGGCCCAGGCTCGCACCTGGATTGCATCGCGGTCCTTCTCCACAGCCGTGAAGGCCTGCGTCGATTGCTTGACGAAACTGACGGCCTGTTCGGATTCACTCGCCGTTAGTTTGCGGTTCAGGGCCAGGCGAAAGGCGAGTGCGACTCGATCAGCATCTGTCTTTTCGCTTGATGACAGCAATCGCTTCGAAAACTGTTTCGATTGTTCGATGAGGAACGGGCTGTTCATCAGGTACAGGCTCTGGGCCGGTACGGTTGTCGCATCACGGACGCCGACGACGAGTGACGGATCGGGAGCGTCGAACAGTTCCAGGGCTTCCGGCATCGCATTTCTGACGATGGGGAGATAGATGCTTCGATGGTTTATTTGTGCTTCAGAGAACGAGGTCGGTGACAGCTTCCCCTGCTGAACGACCTGTTCCGGGGACTTAGAGACGACGGAACCCGCCATCGCATCACGCTCAAGTTGTCCGCTGGTCGCCAGGATCGCATCGCGGAACTGATCGGAGTCGAGGCGACGTGGGGCATAACGCCAAAGGTAGATATTGTCCGGATCTCGTTCGCGATTCGCGTCGACATGAGTACTCGCCATGGCATAGGTCCGGGAAAGGACCAGCGAACGAATCATTTTCTTGGTAGACCAGCCGTCGCGGACGAACTGCAGAGCGAGATGGTCAAGGAGTTCAGGGTGGCTCGGTGCTTCGCCCAATTCTCCAAAGTTGTCGACCGTGGCGACCAGGCCTTTCCCGAAGACGTGTTGCCAGATCCGGTTGACGGCGACACGAGCCGTCAGGGGATTTGTCGGCGAGGCGATCCATTTCGCCAATTGAAGGCGTCCACTCTGATGGCTTTCGATCTTGGGAAACTCACCGATTGTGGCGACCGAGACGACTCCGCGGGGGACAGGTTCGCCGCGCTTTGTGGAATCACCTCGAACACACAGGCGACAGTCTGCTGGCGACTTGTCGTCACGAACCCCCATCGCCAGTTCGGCTGAAGGAGGAGCATTGGCCTGTCGATCCTTCAGTTCATCGATCGTCTGACGCAGCTCTTCACTCAGCTTCTTGATCCGCCGGGCCTCTTCCGGTGTCACGTTGTCGGGAACTTTGACATCGACAGCCAGATCGTCGTCAGCCGGTGGATTATTTTTTCCCTTGGGATTCTGCGGCTTCTTGGCCTGTTTCTTCGCTTCCTTCGCGGCCTTGGCATTCTTTTCGATCGCTCCCAGCCGACGGAGTTCTCCCATCAGCTTCGTCCGCTCTTCTTTCAATTCAGCAACGGCGGCGGCGTGCTGATCGCGCACCTGTTTCGCGGCGGGATCACCATTCAATTCCAGGAACCCGGTGTTCTGTTGGCGTCCATTCCCCTGGCCTCCCCCACCGCTGTACAGGGTGTCTGTGCTGGTAAACAGTCCCGCCATCGCATAGTACTCGCGCGTCGGGATGGGATCGAACTTGTGATCGTGGCAACGCGCACAGGCGACGGTCAGTGCCATGAATCCCGTGGTAGCGACTTCGATCTGTTCTGCGACAACATCCATCTGAAAATCAGGATTGTTCTGAGCACGGGGCTTGGAACCGATGGCCAGGAATCCGGTGGCAATCAGTTGCTCATCACGTTGACGGGTCGAGCTTGCCGGGAGCAGATCGCCTGCCAGTTGTTCCCGGATGAATTGATCAAATGGCTTGTCATGGTTGAAAGCGGCAATCACATAGTCTCGATAGCGCCAGGCGTGAGGAAACGTGACGTTGTCCGTGTTTCCGTTGGACTCCGCAAACCGTGCCACGTCCAGCCAGTGTCGAGCCCACCGCTCGCCAAACTGGGGCGAGGCCAGCAGTCGATCGACCAGTGCTTCCTTTGCTTTGGAGGAATGGTCAGTGACGAATGCTTCGACTTCCGCGGGATTCGGGGGAAGTCCCGTCAGATCAAAGTAGACTCTGCGAACCCACGTCCGGGGATCGGCATCGCCCACTGGGGCAAGGCCTTTGGCTTCAAGTCCCGCGAGGACGAACTGATCGATCTGAGTGGAACCCCATCGTTTGTCTTTGACCACAGGAAGAGCGGGTTGCTTGGGTGGTTGAAACGCCCAGAACTTGCGGCCCGCTTCTACATCAATTTCTTTTCGGGCGACCGGCTCATTTCCTGTCGGCTTACGAGGATCGGGCGCCCCCATCTTGATCCAGGTAACGAAGTCAGCGATGACGGTATCAGGGAGCTTCTTGTTGGGAGGCATCTCCAGGCCATCATGCCGCAGTGCCTCGATCAACAGGCTGTCGTCAGGGCTTCCTGGAACCAGTGCCGGTCCGCTTTCACCCCCTCGCAGCAAGCCATCGCGTGAATCGAGGGCCAATCCCCCTTTCACCTTATTTCCATCGCGCGTCGAATGGCATTCATAGCAACTGTCGACCAATACCGGACGAATCCGCTTTTCGAAGAAGGCGATCCCCTTCTTGTCATTAGCAGCAGGCTCGGCAGATTTCGCAGTCGTGTTTTCGCCCGCCTGAGCGGCGACGCAAGAAACAAAACCAAGGCATGCAATCAAACCTGCGTGCCATTGCCAACGAAAGTGATCCATCGTTTCCGCCTCATTCGCACCCGCTGCCACCACGCAAGATCATGAAGAGACCGGTGATTACGACACGTCTCTTGGAGAACGATGCCTGACGGTCTGGTTTTATTCTTTCAGAAATGCGAGGCGAGCTGGAAATGTCGTCGCTGCGAAGGAGGGATGATAACCGTGATCGTTCAGAGCATGCCTGTGAATTTGAAATTAAACCGATCGCGCCAGCGCAGATTGACACATGTGTATCGAGACGGTACTATTTGAGATTGAGAAATTACACGCCAATCGCGTGTTTTGAAGTGGTCCATTGCGCGTTCTGCACACAACTGGATTAATTACTTCAATCACCTGAAAATACTTATTCATCGCGAGATGCGTTGACTAAGTGATCGCACTCCACGAATTCGGGCTATGGAAGCTATGGAAGCCCGACTGAAATGCGTTTTCTTGCAGCGCAAAAATACACAAACCACCAACAAGGATGAACCCATGCGACTATCGACTGAGTTGGATGCGTACGGAATCTCAGAAACGCCAGATGCGTTTCGCACAAGATTAATCGATACCCTCCTCAAAGAGTTTCCTGGGCGAAGTATCGACAGCGTGGTGTGCCGCCCTGCTGACGCGATGAAATATTGCCAAATGATTCGTAATGAAATCACCTCCGATCCGCCGGATGTCGTGATTCTAAAAACCCTCATGAACATTCGGCGAAAGAAATCAGCCCAACTGGTTTGAAAGCCGCGACGAATCGAAAGAGGTTGAAATCCAAGCTTAATGAGATTGGATGCAGTATCGATGAGGACACGTTTCGAGAGCTCGTTGACGATTGTCTTGGAGACATGTACCACAACCAGACGATCGACGAGGTACTGTGCCACCCAGTTGAGTCGGCGGCACTCTGCGCCTATGTCCGAAATCGTAGCGGGAGTGGTGTGTTGACCGACGAGATTATTCTTGGAACGCTTATGAATAATCGAAAAGCCGCCTAAATGTCGTAATTCGACCAAAGGCTTTCGATTTTCTTCGGCTTAACTTTCTTTGAACTCGCCTTGTTATCGATGGTGATGTCGACCCGATTCCATCCGTACGTTCGAGCGGCATTGTCGTACAGGTCGTTCGGATAGCCACTTAGAAGAAACTTGCCCGAAATGCCACCAAGCGTAACTAACAATCGCTTGTGTTGCTCGTTTGTCATTTCATGCGCGTATGCGTCATCAACAATTCGAGTTGAAGCAACGTACGGTGGATCGCAATAGAAAAACGTATCCTGATCATCTTCCCGAGAAATTAGTGAAACCGCGTCGTCACAAAAAATCACTACTCGCTTTAATCGTTCGTGTGCATCGGCGAGGCCATCAATCGCGGAGAGCCAAGATGAAACCTGTTCATTCATTCCGCGACGCGTTCTTGTGCGTGACATGGTGGCAAAATCCCGGCCCAAGCCTTGTCGTGATTGACGGTATCGAATGAAGAAGTTTGATGCGACGTCGATTGGATCTTCAGCGTTCGATTTGGTTGCAAGCTCCCAAACTGGCTTGGCAAACGGAGTGAATGATATCCGACGCTCAAACTCTGCAAACAACTCGGCGGACTGTACCACGCGCCAAAACGTGATCAATTCTCCGTACAGGTCATTGATTACCTCAGAATGTCCATGAATTAGGTTGCCAGGCTTTTTGAAGAGTACTGCGCCGCCACCGAAAAACGGCTCAACGTAGTGCACATGCGGTGGCATCATCTCGATAATTCGAGCGGCCAAGTACGTCTTTCCACCGTGCCACTTGATTGGGGCTGATGCCTGCGTCATGTTCATTGCTGCTGTCAATTGAAAATCTCCGACAGTGAAAATACACGTAGGTTAGCCAATGCGCAAGTGCAGAATCCCTATTCGAATAGAGTATCGGCAGCAGTTTTGGACAGCGATGAGGGAAACAATGGTTTTCATATCGTTTCGCATTGGGGCGAAACAAGTTAATACTTCAGTTCTACCCAAAATGTTGCATTGGTAAGTTGTCCACATCCATGTGACAAGTTAGCACGCCAATGGCGGTATCACGGAAAATTGCTGGACTGCTGCTGAGTCACCTTGCTGCCGAAGACCGTCAATGTGTCAGTGCCGAGGCCTCCATCCGCGATCAGGCTGGTGATCGTGCTGAACAGAATCGAGCAGGCGTCGTTTCCGGGACCGAATTGGACATTGACTGCCGGGGAACTGACTCCCGTCAGCGACAGGCGATTGTTCCCGGTATTGCTGAAGTCCGCAGTGATCGACGGGTTTGATGTGTTGAATGTCACAGACCGGGCATTGTTGTCAGGATCGCCGATCAGCGTTCCCGCCAGACCCTGAACGACCAGCTTTCCCGACTGCTGAGTGATCAGAACCGAGTTGTTCAAAGCATCATCACGTAGTGTCACTTCGTTCAGCTGCTCATCATAGTTCGCCTGAACATAGTTGCTGGTGTCGGCCAGGTACGCCCAGACCTCGCGGCTGGCCATCCCGTTTGCGATCACAGCGACTCGATAGAGCCCTGGTTTGAAGCCGCGAGGAAGTGAGAACTGGACACTACTCAATTTGGTATCGCCGGGCTTCGAGATTCCGGGAGTCCAGTTGGTCGTGCGAGCATATTGAACGGACTGATTCGACGTCAGACGAACGATAGGGTAATTCGTGTCGTTCTCAACATCGTCACCGTAGGATGACCCCTGCGAGATTCCCGTCAGTCGAAAGCCCGTCAAGTGGTAGGCACTGACGCTGTTTGGCGTTCCCTTCGTGATGGAAGTAATCACGGGGACCCACGAGTTCTGCGGAGCACCTGAGGGTGCATATTCCCAGAAATCGGTGCCAGTCCCGAGCAACAGATGCCCGTTCGGAAGAATCAGCATCTGTCGCAAAAATGCTGGCATCGATTCAAGGTTCTGCTTCAGTTCATCGGGCAGGTCCGCGGTCAGATCGGTGAGTTTGTTCGTCTTGTAGTCGAAGTCGAACAGGTGAGTCGGGCCGTTGAACAGATAGAAGTCTGCCAGAAAGACGAAGTGGCCGTTTGGCAGCATCGCTCCGGGGGCATCGTCTGCTCCCATCCCATCCGGCAGGCGAGGACCGGCACTCCAGGTGTTTGTCTTCGGATCATACAAAGCAGTGTTTTCGTTGGCCCCGACCTGGATGACGCGACCGTCGGGCAGAACGGCCATAGGGCCCAGTTCATAGCCGACAGTTGGGTCACTCAACAGAACAGGCACTGTTCCGGCATCCACCCAGGTGTTCGTGGCGGGGATGTATCGTTGGGCAGATCCCGACTGATTGCGAATACTGGCGAAAATGTCATAAGACAGAACGCTGCCGTCAGGAAGCAATGCCCACGTTTCTTCGTCGCTGGGGTCATTGCGAAGCTTGGTACCACCCGGTGACCACGAGTTGGTTTTTGGGTCGAAGAGATATGTCTTGGAACCGATGATGTAACCACACAGGACCTTCCCATTGGGAAGCAGCATGGTCGGGTCATCCCCGAAGTAAACCTCGGGAAAGTCTGGAATGGGCGACCAGGTATCGGCGACCGGATCGTAGATTTCTCCAGTGTTTGTAAATGTCGCGTCGAAATTGGGGCCACTGTATTCCCCACCGAGGACCAGCAGTTTGCCATTGGGCAAGACGTTGGAACCAAAGAACAGTCGCAAGGTCGACATGGGGGCCAGAACAGTCCAGGTCCCGTTCACGTAGCTGCCCGCCGAATCGGGAGTCAATTTGGTCCAGTACTGGGGATCGCCACCAATCTGGCCAGACTGCACCATGACTGTCCCATCCGTGAGCAGGATCAAATTCCCGCTGCCATATCCCGGATTAGGATTCTTGAGCTTTGTCCATGGGCCGGCATTGGCCGTGGACAGCGTCCCAAAGCCAATAACGACCAACAGAAGAGCAGGCCAGGCCACAAAGTTGCGTGCATGCTGAAAGAACGAAGCGCCCATCGATGACACCTGTTTGAGATGACGTGCTGAACATCAAAGAAACCGATTGTTCCAGTCATTTTCATGAAGAGATAAGCCGGAACGCACGTTCAAAACGTCAAAAACAGTCAGAAATTCCGAGAAATCGGAATTGACGATTCCGGGCGACCACGAAGGCTGAGAATCGTTGTCCGGACCGCGTTGCTGACCTATACCTGTTGCGGTTAAGCTACGGCGGCGTCGGGACCGTAGCGAACACGTTCGCCGTCGTGATGATTTGAAAAGCTGCTGGTTGATTCGAAAAACGCAATCAGCCCGTGACCACTTCATCATTCAGACCATTTGAATCAGTGACCTAGCAGGACCGAACATGTCGGCCGAAATCATCGCCGTAGGGACCGAACTGACCTCTGGCGCGAAACTTGATACCAACAGTCAATGGCTCAGCCTGGAACTGGCGGAGTGCGGGATCCCCGTTCGAGCGCATACCACGATCTGGGATGATCTCGACGAGATGGTTTCTGCGATTCGATTCGCTGCCGAACGCAGCGAAGTCGTACTGATCACCGGGGGATTGGGCCCCACGCTTGATGATCTCACGCGAGAAGCACTTGCGAAGGTTGCGGGCGTTGAGCTGGAACTTCATCCTCCGTCACTGGAACACGTCAAGACGATGTTCGCGCGTCGAAATCGGCCCATGCCCGAACGGAATGCGATGCAGGCGATGTTTCCTGCCGGGTCGGAGCCAATCCCCAATCCACGTGGAACAGCACCCGGAATCTGGATGACCCTGCAGCGCAGCGACGGTCGCCAGTGCCGGATCGCCGCCATGCCGGGCGTTCCCAGTGAAATGAAGCAGATGTACCGTCAGCAGGTTGTGCCACGGCTGGATGGCGGTGGCAAGGTGATTCGCCGGGCTCGCATCAATTGCTTCGGTGTGGGGGAATCTCAAGCAGAAGAGATGCTGGGCGAACTGACGGCTCGTGGTCGTGACCCTGACGTCGGTATCACCGTCCACGAAGCAACGATCACGCTGCGAATTACCGCCGAAGGATTAAGTGCCGACGAATGTCGCGACAAGATCGAGAAGACTCGCAACGCGATCATTAATCGGATGGGTATAATCGCCTTTGGATCGGAAGACGAAGAATTGGAACATGCGCTGATCCGTCTTTTGAATCAGCGTCGAGCCTCACTGTCGACAGCCGAATCAGGGACCGGGGGATTGTTGTCGTATAAGTTGACGGGGGTGACTGGCTTCGACACCTGCTACAAAGGCGGGGTGGTCGTACCAACCCATGCGGCCAAGCGAGACATGCTCGCCGTCGATCCGCTGCTGCTGCGTCAATACGGAGATATCAGTTCAGAAGCGGCCGAAGCAATGGCGCGCGGGTGTCGGCAGAAATTCGGTACCAACTTCGCGCTGGCAATTACCGAATGGGCGGATTTCAAAGCGGATGATCCGTTTGCGGCCGTTCCCGCCAGTTTTGTGGCACTCGCAGGCCCCAAGGTCGTGCAGGTGGAAAAGGTTCAGCACTTCGGCGATCCTGAAATTGCCAAAAGCCGGACGGCCAAGACCGCCATGAATCTGTTGCGGCTGCACCTGATTGGTGGATGATCGAGTTGCCTCGTCACGGCTCAGAATTGGCCCTGACGGAGCCCCTCAAAAAAGCTCGCGCTGTCGTTGCCGCGGGACAGCGGCCGAAGCAGCTCCTGGCCATGGGGGAAGCGGCAACAGTTCCGGAAGATGTTTTCGCAGTTCGTCATGGAACGCCCGCGCCAGTTCGGGGGCATGTCGATCATGTGGCGTATGCGCGAAGACATAGGGTGATAGTCCGTCCGCGATCCACTGGGCAACCACGGGAGCCCATTCCTCGATCCAGGGCTGTGCGGAAGGGACATCGTTACGGCCAACGAATCGCAGCATCGGCCACTGCCCAGTCACCGTCTGGCGGCTGGGTGAATTCGGCTTGCGCCGCTGAGCCTCGGCCTCATGATCGTCCAAGGGTGGTGCGGAAAACAGAGCCCGGCTGTCAAACAACGCGCGATCGACCTGCAGTCGACGAAGCAGATCATCCAGTTCATGCTCGTGAATCCCGTTGTCGTAAAAGTCCTCGTGCCGGACTTCAACAGCAAACGGAAACTCTTCCGGGAGTTCTCGCAGGTAGGTTGCCAGCGCAGCAAACTGAGCTGCTGAGAAGGATGGTCCCAATTGCAGAAACGAGGGACCCAGTCGATCCGCAGAAGCGAGCACTTCCAGAACCGTCAGAAACGCGCGCGTTTCCACTGCGGCGTTGACCAGTTGCCGATCATGACTGATCGCCCGAGGGAACTTTAACGCGAATCGGAAACCCGGCAGTGCCTCATCACACCAGCGTCGCACGGTCTCGATTGAAGGGAGACCATAAAAGGTGCTGTTCCCTTCGACGGTATTGAAGGCCATCGAGTACTGATGCAGATACTCGTGCTTCTTCGCACCTGAATGGAATAAGGTTCCTGTCCATTCGGCACAGGCCCAGACAGGACATCCCAGGTAATAGGAGAGCGTCGGCGAATGGACGGGCGATGTCATGGCGGTATCACAATGTCGAGGAAAAGTTCTCGACCAATTGTAGGACCGCCAGTCTCATCCGTCACCCGTCACTGCACTTCGCCATTCATTCAATTGGCAACGGCAATCCAAAGTTCGCGAAGACTTCGTACTGAGTCACCATGCGGATCAATTCTGCATGCGACCGAGCCCGGAGTTTTTTCATCAAATTGGCGCGTCGCATTTCGACGGCCCGTTCGGTGACAGCCAGACGCAATGCGATGGACTTATTGGGCAATCCTTCCTGAAGCAGGTCCAGCACTGCCCGGTCCTTGACCGTCAGGTTTCGGAACCGTTCGGCGATTTCACGCCAGGCAGCACGCCGCCGAAGGCGTTCACTGTCAGCAGCAATCGCGCCATTGATTCGAGCCAGGATTTCATCGGCTGGGGCTGAAGCATCAATCACTTCCAGCCGACCGACGGTCAAGACTTTCAACAATCGAATGACGTCAGGAGCAGACGACAGAACCAGCAATGGGCGTTCGTCCGCTTGAGACAGCCAGCGTGCACAGGCATGCAGGCCGCTGAGTTCACTGGGTGAGTTCAAGACCAGCAGTACGCAACTGGCGGCTGGACTTTCGTCCGGTATTTCCGTGGCAGCACGCACAATACGCGGAAGGTGTCGACTGCTGCGGAGCAGCGAATCCCATTGCCGAGCGATTTCGCCCTCGGCGACAAGAAACACGTCGGGTGCATTCGACGTTGACATCGAATTCCATAACATCGGCGGGGGGGATAGTGTGACCATGCCTCCCCTGTGACGCAACCCGTGTGCCAATGCGATTTCCTGCAGGAACAGGCGATCTGGAGCCGTTTTTCTGCGACGATTTTAGGCAAACTTGCTCGACTTTCGCCCGAATCCTTCGATGATTTCCGTAAGATTATGAACGTTCATTCACAATGCTGATGACGCAGAACCTTGCTCTTTCCGTGATTTCGTGAGATGAGTGTCGCTGACAGTTTTGGATTCAAATCACGCATCAGGCAAGATCATTGCCAGTGTTGAAGTCACGCAGAAATTGCCGATAGGGACGTTTCTACCTCAGCGATATTTCTCACCGCACATTCAGGAGATGATTTCATTGGACTGGCAGGCGATACTGCTGACGTTGCAGTTGGCGAGTTCGACAACGGCGATCCTGTTCGTCGTCGGACTGCCGCTCGCCTATTGGATGGCGACGACACGTTGGCGCGGGAAATTTCTGCTCGAATCAATTGTCATGCTTCCTCTCGTGCTCCCTCCCACTGTGCTCGGTTTCTACCTCCTGCTGGCATTGGGTCCCTACAGTCCATTGGGACAGTTCTATGAACAAGTCACCGGGGGACACCTTCCCTTTTCCTTCTCAGGCATTCTGCTCGGTTCGGTCCTTGGCAATCTGCCGTTTGCCGTTCGTCCGTTTGTCGCAGCATTTTCGGCCCTGGATCGCCGCCTGGTCGAAGCATCGTGGTGCCTGGGAGTCTCTCGGTTGGAAACGTTTCGACGTGTCTCATTACCACTTTGCTGGCCCGGTATCCTCGCGGGGCTGGTCCTGACGTTTGCTCATGCGGTCGGTGAATTCGGCGTCGTGCTGATGCTGGGAGGGAACATCCCAGGGATCACGCGAACAATTTCCGTATCGATTTATGACGACGTCCAGGCACTCGACTATGCCGCGGCAGCACGCACATCAGGTCTGTTGATGGTTTTCTCGTTCACGGTCCTTTGTCTGACGCACTTGCTGCAGCGACGGAGGTCACCGGCATGATGTCCGCCAGCGAAGCTCATTCAAACCCTCAGGAACTGGTAGCCACATTCGAAAAACGATTCGCAGGCGGTGCCACGATCACGGTAGGACTAAGTCTCCCTGCGGGATTCTCGGTGACGACACTGTTTGGCCCGTCAGGTTGTGGCAAGACAACAGTCCTGCGCTGCCTGGCGGGACTGGAACGTCCGAACGAAGGCTCGATTCGCGCCGCAGGAAAAGTCTGGTTCGATTCTCAGCAGAAAATCTGCCTCACTCCCCAGCAGCGCGATATTGGATTTCTGTTTCAGGACTACGCTCTGTTTCCTCATCTGTCAGTGATCGAGAACATCGCGTTCGGATTGAGTAACTGCTCGCGGCACGAACGAGATCAACGAGTCGCTGAGATGGTCCAGGTGTTCGACCTGAAGGGATTGGAAAGCCGTCGAACACACCAGATCTCAGGAGGCCAGCAACAGCGAGTCGCTCTGGCCCGGGTTCTTGTTCGACGTCCCAGGCTGCTGCTGCTTGACGAACCCCTGTCGGCGCTCGATGCGACGCTGCGTGAACAGTTGCGGATAGAACTGCGGCGAAGGCTGTCATTGTTCCAGATCCCTGTCATCGTGGTGACGCATGATCGCGTGGAAGCAATTGCTCTTTCTGATCATCTCGTGATCATGGAGGGAGGTCGGATTCGTCAATCCGGTCCCGTGGAACAGGTGATCACTCGACCATCCGACCTTTCAGTGGCGCGCATTGTCGGAGTGGAAACTGTCCTTGTCGGTACGATTCTGAATGTGCGCGAAGGGCTGGCGACGGTTCAGGTCGGTCGTACGACATTACTGGCCGTGGCCCCGACGATCCCTGCGAAATGCGTTCATGTCTGCATCCGTGGTGAAGATGTCGCCATTCGAAAAGGCCCCGCAGGAGAAACCAGTGTGCGAAACCACCTTCCCGCGATAATTCAGTCGCTGACTCCCGAGGGCCCTTTGGTGCGGATCGGATTGGACTGCGGATTCGATCTCACCGCTCTGGTGACCCGTCCCGCCTGTACCGAACTACAGCTCAAGGTTGGCGATCAGGTGACCGCCAACCTGAAAGCACCCGCCATCCATTTGATTGCCCACGACTGAACGGCTCATAGGCAAAACAAAGGCGGGCCATCTTGTAAGGCTTTCTTTCACCACGAAGGCCACGAAGAGTACGAAGGAATTCAGGGCGAAACGCTTCCTTCCATCTTCGTGCCCTTCGTGGTAATCCCATTCCATCACCAAGAGCAGAAAGCGATGGGAGAAGCCCACCACAATCCGATATCAGGGGCGTATCGCGGCACAGCTTTATCTGGCCGGGTATTCCTAGGATACGGGCGCGAGCATTGTCGCATCTGTGAGCAACACAAGCCCCTTGTCCCAGTCACGTTTGTCCGATACGCCAAAGCAATCGTAGAGATTGAGGTCTGCGACGGACTTCACGGAATCAACGAGAAGGGGACGCTCGAATTCCTCGAAAAGCACTTACGTCACCGGATCAGGGACTGACTTTCCAGTCGTACGCCTGCAGTGCCTGAACCAGAAAAACGATCCCGGTCAGCAGTGATGCCAGCGAGACCCACAACAGCGCCACGTAAATGTCGGGTGAGGGTGCATTATCGGAGCTTCGTGGTGACATAGTCGCCCTTCTGAATCACTGTGTTCTTGGCTTTTTCATTGGCGATGACGAGGCCGACCGCCTTGTCGGGTTGAACCAGCGTCAATCGGATCTGTCCCAGGTAGCGACCTTCGCCATTGTAGACGGTCATCTTGTGTCCCACGCCTAAGCCTTCGTCGCTGCCCAGCGAGATTTCCACAAGCTCGGTGCTGCTGGCACCCTTCTTTTCTTTGCGATACTCGGTCACGACGCCGTCCACTCCCGGAGGTGCGGATGACTGAACGACCATCATCTTGGGATCGGTCAACAATCCCTTGGCGCCATAGTACTGCTTGAAGATTTGGAGATCGGTCAGAACACGCTCGTGCCGATCCTTCATCTGCTGCTGTTCGAGTTCCAGGATATCGCGTCGCTTTTCCACTTCGAGCAATCGCTTCTGCAATGCTTCGCGCGTTTCGTACGCAACCTTGTTCTTATCGACCTGAACCTTGGAATCCAAGAATCGTTCGGTCGCTTCTTTCGTCTGAAGCTCTGCCTGTTGTCCGACAGCATCAATCGCCGATTGCAGGCGGTTGTTGTCGGCCTGCAAATCGGTCGACTGTTTGAACAGTGCGCCCTTTTCGCCAGTCAACTTCAGCACCTGATCATTCAACTCGCCAATCTTCGCTGCGGTATCAGTTCGTTCACGCTCGAATTCCGTGCGCTGATCATTGGCGCTGGCCTTGGCTTTCGCGAGCTGTCCCGCTGTCGCTTCGGCGGTCTTACGCCAGTTCTTCTGCGCAGTGAATACGGCACCGGCGAACGCCATAAACATGATGCTCAACACCAGATGCAACACGACCAGAATTTTACCGACCGTTGTCATTGACGCACCTCACCGCCTGAAATCACATTATGAATCTGCAAAAACCAAGATCTGTCGGGTTGAATCATTCGACAGAAATTATTTGTCGTAAGGCTCAACCTGCTTCTGCAACTGCTCGCCGCGTCGCTCCAACCGCTTCAGATTTTCTTCGACGCGGACCAATTCTACTTCCAAAAGCTTCTGCTGGGCTTGAGCCACGTACAAATCAGTTCGCATCAACTCCAGTTGATTCTTAAGCCGCAACGCTTCTTCGCGTCGTTCCTGAGTCGTTTTCTGAATCACCTGAATTGCGGCGGCCTTCGATGCAATCCCTTGGGTCGTCGCCTGAATCTGCTCGCTCAACTGGGTCAGAATCTTATCCAGCATTTGAGCTCGAACAACGAGTCCCGCCTGATCGGGTGGAATCAGTGCTCGCATCTCATCAATGAGCGGCTTGATACGGGCGATTTCCTTGTTCAGTTCAGATTCTTTTTCCTTCGCATCCGCGACTTGCTGTTTTCTGGCACCGACCACAACTTCTGCCAGCAACGTCGATTGCGTTCCGACCCCCTGGTCTGTTTTGCGGTTTTTCGCAGAGTACATCGGCTTTTCGCCCGCGACCGACGTGATCAGGAAATCATTGGTCAACTCGGCCGATTCCGCTTCGCCCTTCCAGTTCGGTCCACCGGAGACGAGCGAAAGCGTAAACGCGGCAAACCCCAGACTGCAGGCTGTCGTGAAAACTACCAGGATTTTGCCAAAACTGTTCATGAACCGCTTCCCGTGCGAATCTGGTCGAGCGTATCGATTGTGGAAGTCTAGTTCCCCGAGAGACGTCCCGGAGTTCCGAATTGGAAAATGGTCGAGTTTACCGCTTAGAGAAATCCTAATCCCACGGCGCAATCGGCGTCAATTAGATAATTGGCGCGGAATCGCAGCGCAGGGAAACGTCTTCCCTTTCGTCGGCAGTTTGACGAGGGGACTGCACGTTCCGCCACCTGACCGTGCGATTTCGGCACTGGACGTCTTTCGACTATGTCCGGTTTGACGGTTGTAGGGGTGCTACGTGACGTTTCTGAGTGGTTCATCGTGTTGCTTGCCTGTTACAATCCGATGGTACGTGTCTCCTCGAGACGCTTGGATCTGAATCCCACTAGAAACTCCTTGGGTCGATGCGTGGCCAGGTGATTGGTTTGTAAATGTCCCGTCGAATCGTCCTTGCCATGAGCGGCGGCGTTGATAGCTCGGCTGCTGCCGTGCTGCTGAAACGCCAGGGGTTTGAAATCATCGGGCTGTTTATGCGGTCCGGGGCGACCGAAGAGTCGCACGAAGTCTGTCGACTCCCCGCCGCTGCCGGAACAACTCCGATCACGTCGATTCAACTACCGGTCCTGGGAACCAAGGCCAACAAGCAGGGATGCTGTTCCGCGTCGGATGCTGCCGATGCCCGCCGGGTCGCCGATGTTCTGGACATCCCCTTCCACGCACTGAATTTTTCGGACGCGTTTGGCCGGATTAAAGATTACTTTGCGGACGAGTACCTGGCAGGTCGAACCCCCAATCCCTGCGTGATGTGCAACAACTGGCTGAAGTTCGGCAAGCTGTGGGACTTCGCTCAAAGTGTCGGCGCAGACGGAATCGCCACCGGGCACTACGCTCGGATCCTGGATGTCGATGGACAGCCCGCACTGGTGCGAGGTGTTGATCGCTCGAAAGACCAGTCGTATGTGCTGGCGGGGATCAACCGTAGTATCCTCGATAAGATCCTCTTTCCGGTTGGAACATTCGCCAAACCGGAGATTCGAGCTCTCGCTGCCGAAGCGGGACTGCGTGTGGCGACAAAGCCCGACAGCCAGGAAATCTGCTTCATTCCCGATAACGACTACGTCGGGTTTCTCGAACGCCACCGGGGCAAGCCAGATACCTCGGGCGACTTCGTTGACGCGAGCGGAAAGGTTCTTGGTCGCCACCCTGGATACGAACAATTTACGATTGGTCAGAGACGCGGGTTGGGAATTACGTTTGGGGAACCTCGCTTCGTGATCCGGATCGAACCCGAAACTCATCGTGTCGTCCTGGGGAAGTACGAGGAACTGGCCCAGACAACCTTGGAAGCGGATGGAATGAGCTGGCTGGTCGATGACATTCCCGACCAGCGACAATGTCTGGCTCAGATTCGGTATCAGCACACCGCGGCCCCCGCGACTGTGGAAGTGTTGTCACCCGAGCATGTCCGAGTCCAATTTGTCGATCCGCAGTTTGGAGTCGCACCGGGGCAGGCACTGGTCCTGTACGATGGCGACCGGGTTTTGGGTGGTGGATGGATTCGACAACTCGACGTTGCCGCCAGCCGCGCCGTATTGGGGTCGAAGTAACCTCAGGAGGTGTCATGCGGCGGCTGGGATATTTCTGGAAGGGACTCCCGTTCACATCGAAGTTGCAGTACCTGGCAATGCTGCTGGTACTCGGCTCGATTTTCGTCCGGATCGATTTGCATCCCGGACGACAGGCATTCGGTGTTCCGCTCTGGCAGGTCACAGGATCACTGATCTGTGCGACATTTATTCTGGCCCGACTTTTGTTGCCGCTGATGATGGCCCGTCCGATACTGTCGCAGCGGATTCTGTCGTGGTTTGGGATGAGCATTTTCCTGATCAGTCTGCTCAGTATGAACCAGCGATGGGGACGGATGCTGATCACGCATCTGGGGATCACTGTCGGGATGTGGCTGGATGTCTGGTGTTCGTTCTGGTTCACTTCCGAAATTCAGCGGCGGATCGCGATGTTTCAAGACGGACTTGGCTCAGTCGATGACAACGCTGATGATAATTCTGACTACGACAATGAGGATGAAGTTCGATGACTGTTTCGCATTTTGCCACGCGGTTGCATGCCGCGATTCAATCCAAGCGAACTCCGGCACTGGTGGGACTGGACCCACGGCTCGACTGGATTCCTCCCGATGTGCTGGCACATGCTCGTGACCTGCACGCGGACCCGACGGCTCAGGCGGCTGCGGCGTTCGAAGAGTTTTGTGTCCGGCTGATTGATGTTGTCGCGCCCCTGGTTCCGGCCGTCAAACCGCAGGCGGCCTTCTTCGAAGAACTTGGTCCTGATGGATGCCTCGCTCTCGCACGCGTGATCCGGTATGCACGAAACGCCGGTTTGATCGTCATCTGCGATGCGAAGCGGGGTGATATCGGGACCACGGCGGAAGCCTATGCACGCGCTTTTCTGGCTGGCTCTGATCCACAAGCTGCACCATGGCACGCGGATGCATTGACGGTTAATCCGTATCTCGGCCGGGATACCCTGGAGCCGTTCGTCAAAGTGGCCACCGAGCGTGGTGCCGGGATCTATGTGCTGGTCAAGACGAGCAATCCGGGATCCGCCTCATTTCAGGATCGCCAGGCGGATGGTCAAAAGATCTACCGTCATGTGGCCCAGGTCGTCGAAGACCTCGCCGTCCAGACCGCCGAGTCTGGATATGGCTGCGTCGGTGCTGTTGTTGGAGCAACGTATCCGCAGGAATTGGCGGAACTGCGAGCAGCGATGCCGCACGTACCGCTGCTGGTTCCCGGCTATGGAAGCCAGGGAGGTGCTGCCGCGGATGTTGCTGCCGCGTTTAGCCCCGAAGGTCTCGGAGCCCTGATCAACAATTCCCGTGGAATCAACTTCGCTTATCGTGCTGCCCCATATGCGGAACAGTTCGGTGCCCGACAATGGGAAGCCGCAACTGAAGCCGCGACACGACGCATGATCGCAGATCTGGCGGAGTTCACCAGCGCCGGGAAACTTTAGTTGCTTCGACAAAGTCTGGCTTGTCGATGCAACAGCCAGGGCCCATGACTTTTTGAAGCTGGGGAGGATGTAGGGTGGAGTCAATGTTAC
>CAIWEX010000020.1 GCA_903911795.1 uncultured Schlesneria sp. | reverse complement strand
GGTGGATTTCAATGAGTTGGCCCGACTGAGGCTCAGCCGGCGTACGTTGATGCAGACGAGTGGTCTGGGTGCCGGTGGATTGGCACTCAACCAAATCGGGCGCACTTCCACCGCCGGTGCTGCGGAAGCCCGTTCGGCCGGGGCAGGAGCCGGTGCCGCGTTTGGAAAAGCCAAGTCGGTCATCCTGTTCTGGTTAAATGGGGGACCGGCTCAACAGGAGACCTGGGACCCCAAGCCGAACGCTCCTCTGGAAGTTCGCGGACCTTTCCAGCCGATTTCAACAGCGACTCCCGGACTGAACGTCTGTGAATTGATGCCGAAAACGGCGTTGCTGACGGACAAAATCGCCGTTCTGCGAGCCATGTATACAGGTGACAACGCCCACTCGTCGAGTGGCTATGCCATGCTGACGGGGATGTCGCATGTCCCATTGAATGCAGAAAGTGTGATCGCCAAAGCTCCGAATCTTTGGCCGAGTCTCGACAGTATTGTTCGCCTGTTGCGTCCCGCGCGAAACGGCCTGCCGTCATCAATCGCACTTCCAGAGCATGTCTGGAATGACGGTAATTTTCCCTGGCCGGGTCAAGACGCAGGATTCCTGGGCCGGAAGAATGATCCCTGGTTGATTAACTGTGATCCGAATGCTCCGACATTCCGGATTCCGGACTTGGCCTTTCCCGATGAGATTTCCACGTCCCGTTTTGCAAATCGCCGCCGACTGCTAGATCAGGTCAACCAACGCGTCGAAGATTCCATCAAGGCACTTCCCGTCAGCCGCTATGTGGAAGAAAGCGACCATGCACTCGGGCTGCTGAGTGGCTCGGCCGCTCGCCAGGCATTTGATCTGTCACAGGAACCCGATTCTGTTCGTGACCGTTACGGGCGATCTCGCTACGCCCAAAGCGTGCTGCTCGCCCGTCGGCTGGTTGAAGCAGGTTCATCAATCGTCCGGATCAACTGGACACGTATCAAAGACCTTCCGAATCAGGGGGGATGGGATACGCATGCCACGCATTCTCAGGCCTGCAAAGACTTCCTGATGCCGATGATGGATCAGGCCTATTCGGCACTGCTGACGGACCTGTCTGAACGTGGCTTGCTGGATCAGACATTGGTTGTCTGGCTGGGTGAGTTTGGCCGGACCCCGAAATTTAACGGGAATGCTGGACGCGACCACTGGGGGCATGTCTTTTCAATCGCACTCGCTGGCGGTGGAGTCCGCGGCGGAGTGGTACACGGTTCATCAGATCGAGACGCCGCCTATCCCGTCGAAGGACGCGTTGAGCCCCGTGACCTGATGGCGACGATCTTCCATTGCCTCGGCTACGAACCAGAAACTCACATGCACGACACGGACGGACGACCGATTCCGATCAGTCGTGGCGAAGTCGTCCAGTCGATATTCTGATGCCGTGGAAACGGCGTCACATTCATGGCAACATGCCGGAAGAAACCTCCGACTGCCACTCGTAAATACCTGATTTGATGCCAAGGAATCTCGATGCGCAAGATGATGACTGCTTGCCTGCTGTCCGTTGCCGCCGCACCACTGTTCGGGATTCTGTTGATCCTGTACATCAATTTCCAATCGTTACAGCTCAATCTCATGGTGGCAGCGTTGGCGGCCGATCAGGCGGGATTCGTGCCAATGTTCAATGGCAAGGATCTTTCCGGCTGGACACCTGTCAACGTGGCCCCGACGACGTTTTCCGTCAAAGACGGACTGATTGTCAGTACGGGAGTTCCGACGGGAACTCTGCGATCCGACCGGATGTACGAGAACTTCGTCATCGAGTTGGAATGGCGACACATGAAGGCCGGCGGGAATGCCGGATTGTTTGTCTGGGGTGATCCCATCACTGCCGTTGGCGGCCCATTTTCCCGGGGGATCGAAGTTCAGATCCTGGATGGACACGAGACCGCGAACTACACGAGCCACGGTGACATTTTCCCGATCTGGGGCGCTAACATGACTCCAGATCGTCCGCATCCCAACGGATGGAGTCGCTGCCTGCCGAGTGAAAAGCGATGTAAGCCATCGCCAGAATGGAATCATTATCGAGTGACCTGCAATGACGGCACAATCAAACTGGAAGTGAATGGAAAAGAAGTCAGCGGGGGAACGAAATGTAGTCCTCGAAAAGGCTATCTCTGCCTGGAATCAGAAGGTTCTGAATGCCATTTCCGAAACATCAAGATCAAAGAACTTCCGTCAACAAACCCTCAGCCATCTGAAATCGCACTCCCCGCAACCGGGTTTCGCTCGCTCTACAACGGTCTCGACCTGACAGGATGGAAAGCCACCGACCAGCACAAAGCGCATTGGAAACCTGCCGACTGGCGACTGGTTTACGATGGGAAGTGCGATGCCACCGATCCAAATCTCTGGACCGAGCAGGAATTTGGCGATTTCGAAATGATCTGCGACTGGCGTTGGACCGGAAAGCCGACGAAAAAGAAGTGGCCTAAGACGCTGCCCACAGGATTGGATGAAGTCGGCGCTGACGGAAAGCCCGTCGAAGTGGAAGTCGACGACGCTGGCGACAGCGGCATTTATCTGCGAGGGAGCAGCAAGAGTCAGGTCAACATGTGGTGTCGACCCGCAGGAAGCGGCGAAGTCTATGGATACCGGACTGACGCCAAACAATCTGCGGAAGTTCGAGCAGGGGTCACTCCCACAAAAGTCGCCGACAAACCGATCGGTCAATGGAATCGATTTGTCATTGTGATGAAAGGGGAGCGTCTGACCGTGCGATTGAATGGTGAACTGGTCATTGAAAACGCACTGCTTCCGGGAATCCCTGCCAAGGGGCCAATCGCCTTACAGCATCACGGTGACGCAATCGAATTCTCCAGCATCCTGATCCGCGAGTTGCCCTGAACTGCGGACGGGTCAACCCTGATGGTTGGCCCGATTCAATCGGCCTTGATGGACCATAAGTAATCTTTCAGCAATTCAAATTGCCGAATCGCATTTCCCCCTTCAATCTGTTTGGCAGACGTCGTCTTCAGATCAGGGGCGAAGCGAGGCATCCGGGAACCAACATCATAACGTGGCGGATCGAGTAATTGCCGGAGTGCGAATTCGGGTCGCAGTCGCTCCTTGGTCAGGGCAAAATTGATTCCCAAGGCAATTTGTGTTGCGGCATCGCTACGAGGTTGTTCCCGACCAACGCCATGACATTGTCGGCAGTCGAGTCCCCCGTCGCGCAGCGTCAGCTTTCGGCCAAGTTCCACTGCAGCTTCCCGTCTATCGGAAGAGAACTGCTCCTGAAACGGAACCCCATGCTCAGCCGACAGTCCGTGGGCCAGCATTCCCGCATAAGCAGGAAAGGCGGGCATTCGAGCGGTCAACCAGGGACGAGGCTTCTGAGTCACCTCTCCTTTCACGAATTTCTCGATCCAGGGGCCCTGCAGTTTTTCACCCACCCAGGTCAACTGAGGAATCGCTTCCCCCTGTCGTCCTGATCCTTCGTCCACAATGATCTCTGGCCACTGTGATCGTTCCTGATCACGAACATGACATGCCTGGCACCGCAACTGCGTCATCCAGTGCGAGGTCGATCTCGCAGTGTGCCACTGAGGAGTGTCTGTCTCAAGCGATTTGCGGAAGGCAACAAGTGCAGATCTCTGGTCGGGCTTCATCGCGAACCGCGGTGAACTCTGATTTTGTTTGGACTCTTCTGCCAGACATCCCGACAGCTTGCTCAGATCAACCCGAACATCTGGCTTGGCAAGTAATCCATCGGGCTTTGTCGTGTGACAACTGCCACAACGATTCTTTTCAAATGCAACTCGCCCTCGTTCAACGTCTCCGGACGATGGGCTGGCGGTTTCCAACTTTCCTGTTGCCTCACGCCGCAAAAAAGCGATCAAGGCTAACGATTCAGAATCCGCCAGACGAAAGTCTGGCATCCGGGAATTCGGGTAATGAGCGTGCGGCGTTCTCAGATACCCAAGCAGTGCTTTCGGCTGATACTTCGCATTCACGTAATGCAGCGAGATGCGATTCCATTCATCGAGCTGATCGGGGCGTTTCACCGAATGGCAGGCAATGCAGCCCAGTCGTTCG
Organism: uncultured Schlesneria sp.; assembly: GCA_903911795.1. Taxonomy (GTDB): domain Bacteria; phylum Planctomycetota; class Planctomycetia; order Planctomycetales; family Planctomycetaceae; genus Schlesneria. The sequence goes on along the minus strand of CAIWEX010000020.1, from coordinate 2,763 downwards.
AACAGGTCCGCTCCAGTTGCCGCATCCGCGACTGGAGCAGAACTTGCTTCAATCACTGCTGGGCCCTTGAACGTCGACAGATACGCGGCAATGTCACTTGCGGTTGCAACATCGTCATCAGCCAGAACCGCTGGCATCGTTGAATCAGTGCGCAGATGATGTGGATGGCGAATCCACTCTTCAATCCAGGTGGATTGCAAACGCGAGCCAATCCCATCCAGTCGCGGACCCGACCGCAGACTATTAAGGAACGACACGGAATCAAATCCCGTATCGCTTCCCATTCTTCTTCCGACGGGTACCTGCTCATGACAATTCGCACAGCGAAATTGCTGGAACAGCACGGCTCCAACTTCTCTCTGTGATGACGCTTCATTTGCTGTCGGAACGTGCTGCAAATGGACTGCGGGTATTGCTTCGAGCGGAAAACGAGCACTGTCCCACATCAGCCGGAACTGGCCGTCGTCCGCCGCAATGTCGATCTCGATCGGATGGAAACCTCGACCCAGGGAGAGTTCGAGCCCTTCAGCGGGCAACTTCAAACGGCCATGCTTCCCGATAGAGATCTGGGCTCCATCCTTCCATGGCTGTGACGAGAACCGATAAATCCCCGTTGTGGGAACTCGCAACCAGCCAGTCACCGTCGTTGCGACGGGGCCCGACTTTGAGACGGTTTCATTCCACGCAATGAGGCGTAGAATCGATCCACCTTCGTTCGCCTCCTCCCCCATACGCTTTCGCAGAACACCAGGGACGAGCGACGCCAGCAATCGAGTTCGTTCGGGGTCTACGGATCGCCGATGCAATTCTTCCTCACGGAACGACTCCGTCGAGATCGCGTTGAGAGTCATCACAACGGCTTGTTCAATCGGGCGGTTTGAACTCGTAAGCAGCGTATATCCAACGGACAACTGATCGATCGGAGCCATGTCGGCGAGTTCCAGAAACACTGTTTTGCGATCTTTCAACAATGTCGCCGACTTCACGTCCCGTTCATCACGACCGATCTGCCCCGGTGCCGACGGCTTAAACTCAGGTGATCCGTACGCGGCCGACCACTTGTAATTCCATCCCTCCAATTGATAGTTGGACGTCTCTTCCGCCGCCTCTGGATCGAGTTCGCTGGTGAATGTGAGCGACACTCCGTTCTGATACCCTTTCATCACGATCGGGACGCAGGCCGGCTTGCCTGTGTAGCGAACTCGCTGAAAGCAACCATCGTGAACGGCACTGGTGGTCCAACCTTTGAGCCCCGTCAGATAGAGTTGACCATCGCGCGGATTCATGCGACCGCGATGGATTCCCGAGAGGAATCGCAACGGCAATTCCATCGAGGCGCCGTTCACTGCCATGGGGGGTACCGGTCCTGAATCGCGTAAGACCAGCCGCAGTCGACACTGCCCATACGACAGATGCAGCAATTGATTGGAAAGTGGCCCCCAGCGATCACTGCTGGTCCAGACCTGCCCCCCGGAACTGTTGTCTGCAAGTCGCGGAAACCAGACCAGAGGTCGCTCAAAATCGGTCGGCGCCACCTTGCGATGGTGCGACATCGTCCCGCCATAAAAGCCCCCTTCGCGAACCAGAAAGACCGCCGAAGCTGGGGTCCATTCCCCCTCTTGAGGAGCCACAGTCAATTCATCATTCGGCCCCATTCCGATTCCGTTTGAATTCCGAAATCCGGTGGCGAAAACGTCGAGTTTTGAACCATCTCGAGAGACTCGCAATACGCTCCCATCGTGCGGCGTCTGCGAATTGCAGTTCCCTTTGACATAGTAAAAATTGCCCGCACGATCCGTTTCCAGACACGTCACGTATTCGTGACCATTGAGTGTGACATGGGCATCGTTGTTGAAGTTCTCGTAGACATCGGCTTCGCCATCGTCATTCAGATCTCGCAGACGAGTGATCTGGTCCCGGCCAACGACGTAGACGATGTTGTCGACAATCTTCAAACCAAGTGGTTGAAAGAGGCCTGTGGCGAACCGTCGCCAAGTGAGGCGTTCCAGCGTTGCGTCGATCCCGTCGACCAGCCAGACGTCGCCATGCAAATTGCAGACAGCCGCGCGACCATCGGCGAAGAAATCGTGACCGCCGCAAAAGAACAGTGCGTTGAAACGATTCTCAAATGGCAGGGTGATTGTGTCGACGACATACGGAAATTGAGTCCCTTCGGTTGCTGGATCAGCCTTCGCGAGTTCTCCTTTGGTTACCAAGGGTTCACCCCAGAGGCGTCCCCCTGGTTGACTCAATGCCAGCAAATCTTCCGGCGCGGGCGAAGCAGCCACGATTTGTTCGAAGGCGGCTTCGTTCGTGTCGGCAGAACCTAACAACAGCTTAATGACAATAGGCTTGGCATGCGGGGCAATCACGAGGACTCGGCCAATCCCAGGTTGTTCGATCAGGCTGGAAGACTCGGATTGAGCATGCAGCCTCGCCTTTGCCGCTGCATCAGCAACCATCAGGCGGATCGGAACGGGCGATGGATCGACTCGCAATGTTCGTGTGATCGCCTTGGCATCAGCCCGCTGCTCCAGCCAGGGTGACTCCAGAATCATCGTACTCGGCGAGTTGCTGCCTGATTCCGCCGAAGCCGTTCCGACCGAATACTTCAACACAACCCGCTGTCCCTGTCGAAACAGGCCTTCATAGTGCGCCACAGACCTGGGCAACGGACCATAGGGATTCGCTTCGCGGAAATTTGAAAACTGTTCCTGAAGAGAAACTCCCGGAAAACGTGGTGTCGAAAATGATGCTGTCCCG
>CAIWEX010000019.1 GCA_903911795.1 uncultured Schlesneria sp. | reverse complement strand
TACTATCAATCCCGCCGATAATTCGGTGGACGATTATCGTATGTCCCAACGGGACAAAGAGCATGCGAGCCTGAGACGTCGCCGAAATGAGTCGTTGGGCTTTTCCCATCTGAAAAAAATGCTTCACAGCGTTGCCTGAAGGGCCGAACATTCCCTTGGTCTTTAGACTCATCGAAAGGAACGACCGGCCCTTCAGGCCTCATGAAGATTTTGGTGGGATCCATTCCAGGGCCGAACGGCCCTGGCTGGGTGAACTACGGGCCCTTTGGGCCTTTGGGCCGCAAACCATGGCTGAACCTCTGCTCCAAGACCGTGGTACCCATTCCTTACGTTGGAAACCTCAGTTTCCGAGCAGATCCTTCCGCGCAGCCGTCGGGTGTGTCGCATTCGCACTCTGCCACCCTGTCGTTCTGGACTCATGGCTCTAAGCGAGCACCTCACAAGAGCCGATTGCCCTGTGCTGAACTCTGGTTGCCATACTTCCTGCGAAGTCCAAACGATTATTCCGAGGACGCAAATTTTACCAGAAGTACCGAAAATACCATCAGGTGACCTCCGATGCCGTCCGATAACTGATTTAACCTGCAAAGTTTTCCGCGGGGACCTCAATTGCATACCAGACTTCCCTATGGCAGGAATTGCCGAAGTACAGATCCCTTGAGTGGTAGACCATGCAAGACTTATGGGTACGGTTTCAGCGTGAAGTGAAAGCGAACGGACAGAAAGCTGGCCTGTTGGCAGCTCTTTTCTTGTTTGGCTGTTGCTTCTGGATTCCGATGGCCCTTCGCATGCTGTCCCCCGCCCCGGCACATGCGGCCACTCGTCCACCAGCACATCCTGCTGCAGTGACACCGAATTCATCAACGCCAGCCAGCACTCCTGTGACCGACGCCGATACCAACAAGTTTTGGGCGAGTCTCTCGAAATCCCTGGCAGAAGATTCGATGTTCCGATCTGCCGACGTTCAGGCACTCGATCGCGATCCGTTTCAGGTCGCTGAAGATTCGGAACCGTTACCGGTTCTGTTTGCGGAAGAGCCCAAGCCTGTGCCCGCGATCATTGCAACGACACCAAAGTCGGACCCGACACCTCTGGAATTAACCGGGACAATCATCGGCCGGACCCGTCGAGTCGCTCGTATTAACGGACAGCTTTATCCCCTGGGAAAAAGAATCCTTTCGGACGGGAAATCATTTCAACTGACAAAGATCGAGTCGCATCGCGTGGAATTGTCCGCCGGCGATCAAACGATTGAATTAACTCTGGCACGACCACAACTCAAGGACGTGTTGAATCGCGGCGAGTCAGAGTCACCTTTGCAATAGACGTTCACCGCAGGCGCTGCCAGTGCAGGCGGTACGAATCGATTGAAATCCGGATGCGAACGCTGGCAGCGTTCGCGACGAGAACGGTCACGGACGACCCATGAACAGACATTCTTCACTGTTTCGAGTGGCATTTCTGTCGCTGCTGATGGCAGTCGCACTGCCACTGCTGGTGTTTGTGGCGGCTCAAGTCCGCCATAAGCAACTCCATTCCACTGCCAATCCACGCTGGGCTGGCTTCAAAAAGGTGAATGGAACGCAAGCATTGGATCATCCGTTGGCGAATCCGATTGCTGCTTCCGAAACACCGTCAGGCAAGGATTCAAAACCAACGCCCGATCCCAAGTTCGCCGCCAAGCCTGCCCCAAAGGCCAGCACGGATCTGCCGATCTCGTCGAATCGCCTGAACACGAATCTGGTGAGTTCGCCATCAGGAATGACAGGATCTGCGGCGGGAAGTCTGCCAAAAATCCCGCAACTCGATCCTGTCACTGTTGAAATTCCACAGCAACAGCCTCGACAACCGATGGTACGAACGGCTCAGGCGGCTCCCGGAAGGCTTTCCTCCCAACAAACTGCAGAATTGCAGCCGACGTCTCCCGATGCGAACCGTCCGGTTCCACAGCCGGATGACACAGAGGCCGCGCCCCGTCCGAGTACACCTGCCCCCAAGGTCGTTGCAAAACCAAGTATCGATTTTCACGTCGCGGACTCCACGCATGAAGCGAGCGAAGGATCGAGGCGAATCGAAACTCAACTGGCCGGTCTGCAGCGACGGCTTGATCAGCTTGCACAGGCTCAGAATGACCGCCAGGTCTCTGATCTGGAAAGGGCACTCAATCTGTTACAGCAGGCTCAACAAAGCCAGGCACAACAAGGTCAGCCCCAGCCAGGCCAGATTCCGCAGGGGTTCCGGCCATTCAATCCGCCTGCTGTCGGGACCTACCAAACACCCAACACAAACGATCAACAACAAGAACAGTCGACGATTATTCCGCCTGGACCACGCCCTGGACGAGCGAGTGGAACCATCAACAACAAACCGACGGGGCGTGAACCTTCCATCAAGATCGTACAAGGCGATCTGGGAGTCGACGACGAAAAGTTCTCCATTCAGGTTCAGGACGCCAACCTGTCCGAAGTTCTCGAAATGCTCGGACAACTGGCGGGAGTTAACATCCTCGCCAGCCGTGACGTTCAGGGGCGAATCTCGCTGAATCTTCAGGACGTAACGGTCACCAAGGCACTCGATGCCATCGTGAAATCGCAGGGCTTCGTCTACGAACGAGAAGGTGATTTCATCTATGTCCGTACGTCGGTTGAAGACGCGGCTATGAAACAGGCCAATCGCAAATTGATCAGCAAGATCTATCAATTGCACTACATCAACGCGAACGAAGTCCAGAAACTGCTGGACCCGATCATGACCAAAGGGGTCGGACGACATGCCGTCACATCGCCACCACAAACGGGGATCGCAGTCAGTGCGACGAACGCCGGGGGGGATGGTCTGTCACAACGCGATACTTTGCTGGTCCAGGACTATCCCGAGGTCGTCGCAGAGATCGACAAGATCATTGTCGAAGTTGACGTTCCGCCACTGCAGGTCATGATTGAAGCCAAGATCCTGAGTGTGGCGCTGTCTGATACGATGCAATTCGGTGTGAACTTCGCGATGCTCAACGGAGCGCAGAATAGCCAGCTCCTTTCGGGGAATGGTTCGACATTGAACGGAACAGTCGGGTTCCCATCAAAGCCTGCCCTGGTGCCGGCGGCAGGCGACTTTATCGCCAATTCCGCCGGACTGAAGTATGGGTTCATCCAGGGAGACATCTCCGGCTTCATCAAGGCATTGGAAAACATCGCCGACACCACTCTGCTGGCTGCACCGCAACTGCGAGTTCTGAATAAGCAGAAGGCGGAAATGATTATCGGCCAACGTCTCAGCTACAAGACGCTGGCGTT
>CAIWEX010000018.1 GCA_903911795.1 uncultured Schlesneria sp. | reverse complement strand
CTGATTCCTCCCAGAAAGGCGCTCGGCAGGAAGACCGAACTCAACACCAGAGTGATCGCAATAATCGGCCCCGTAATTTCATTCATCGCGTTGATCGTCGCGGTGCGGGCATCCTGTCCTTTGGCCAGCCAGACTTCAATATTCTCCAGAACCACGATCGCATCGTCGACGACGATCCCAATCGCAAGAACCAGACCAAACAGAGTCAGGTTATTCAGGGTGAAGCCCAGCATCGCCATCACCGCCAACGTGCCGATCAGCGACACGGGGACATCGATCATCGGCAGGATCATCGACTTCCAATCCTGCAGGAACAACAGCACCACGATCGCCACCAGGATGATCGCATCGCGCAATGCGTGAAACACCTCTTCCACTGATTGCTCGATAAATGGTGTGGTGTCATAGGCGATTTCGTAGTGCATTCCCGGCTTGAATCGATTTTCAAGCCGATGCATCGTCGCTCGAATGAGATCCGCTGTTGCCAGCGCGTTGGAACCCGGCAACTGATAAATCGCCAGACCGACAGACGGTTTACCATTCAAGGTACATTGCGTGTCCTGATTCTTAGCCCCCAGTTCCAGTTGCCCTACGTCGTGCAGCCGAGTGACTTCGCCTGTGTCTCCCGTTTTGATGATGATCTCGCCAAATTGCTTTGGATCGACCAGGCGCCCGAGGGTCGACAGGGTGTACTGAAAATCGACGCCGCTCGGTGTCGGCGGCTGTCCGATTCGGCCTGCTGCGACCTGAACGTTCTGTTCCTTCAGTGCGTTCAGAACATCCGATGCCGTCATGTTGCGAGCTGCAAGCCGTTCGGGGTTCAGCCAGACTCGCATGCTGTAGTCCATCTGACCAAGGAAACCGACGTCTCCCACGCCATTCAGACGCAACAGTTCGTCGCGGACGAAGATGGTCGCGTAGTTGCTCAGGTCAAGCTGGCTATGAATCGGCTTGCCGGTGGCATCGCTGTCGGAAAACATGTTGACGACCAGCAGAATACTGGGCGACTTCTTTTTCGTGCTAACTCCAGTAGTCTTGACGACATCGGGCAATTTCGGCAAGGCTAGGGAAACGCGGTTCTGGACCATCACCTGAGCCATGTCGAGGTTCGTGCCGAGCTTAAAGGTCACATTCAGTCGATATCCGCCGTCATTCGTCGATTGCGATGACATGTACAGCATGTTTTCGACGCCGTTGATTTCCTGCTCGATGGGAGCGGCGACGGTCTCCTGAACGACCACGGCATTTGCCCCCGGATACATGCACGAAACTTCAACCGTCGGCGGTGCAATTTCCGGATATTGAGCTGTCGGCAGCGTGTTGAGAGCCGCCAGCCCTGCAAACACGATGACCAGCGAGATGACGACCGCAAACACCGGGCGATCGATAAAGAACTTGGCAAGCATGATTGCACCGTAAAGAAAATGAAGGCAGTTCGGGGAAACGTCAGAAAAAACAGATCATCGCGTTCGACATCGAGTGAATTGCGATGAGGACTATTTTTTCTCGCTGGCCTGCATTTCCTTGGTGATCGGGTCCACCTTGACTCCCGGCCTGACACGTTGCAGGCCATCAATGATGATTTGATCGTCAGGTCTTAAACCCTCGAGGACAACTCGCAAGCCCTCATGCACGGGGCCCAATCGGATAGGGCGTGCGGTCACGGTGTTCTCGGCGTCGACAACATAAGCAAACGTCTTTCCCTGATCGCGACTGACGGCTCGTTCGGTGATCAGTAATGCCTGATGCGGTTTTCCGAGCGGAACGCGAACGCGAGCGAACAAGCCTGCGGACAACTTCCGAGATCCTCGTTCTGGCTCGGGATTTTTGAACTCGCCGCGGACGCGAATCGTTCCGGTCCCGGGATCCACTCGATTGTCAATGAAGTTCAATTCACCGGTGTAGGGATAGTCTTTGTCATTCGCCAACCCCAGCAAAACCTGATAGTGGCCTTCCTCGCGCGTTGCCAGTTTCCCGTCGCGAATGCTCTGCTGGATCGTCAGCATCGTGGGCTCGTCCAGATCGAAGTACACATAGATGGGATCGGCGGAGACGATGGATGTCAGCGATACCGTCGCAGGTGTGACCAGATTACCGACAGTCAAATTCGGCTTACTGATGAGTCCGCTGATTGGAGCTTTGATCTTGGTAAATTCCAGATCGAGTTCCGCCTGCTTGAGTCCCGCTCGGGCAGACAGAATATCGGCGTCTGCTTGAGCCTTCCTGCCAAAGTCTCGATCGAATTCCGACTTGACGACGATCCCTTTTTCGAACAATCCCTGGGTCCGATCCAATTCCGCAGAACTCGTTTTCAGAGCGGCCTCGGCACTTGCCAATCGCGCTTTGGCACTGTCGAGGGCGTTGTTGTAAGGGCGATCATCAATTTCGAATAACAGCGTCCCTTCCTCCACGTACGAATTCAGGCTCCCCATGTATTCGACCTTGGTCAGATAACCGCTGACACGAGGCTTGATTTCAACGGATTCCCTGGGTTCCGTGCGTCCGGTGTAGTCCATAAAGTCCGTTACTTCCCGAAGTACCGGGGTGGCCACGCGAACCTTGATGGCGGTCGGAGCGGGCGAAGCTCCACCATGGCTTTCTCCCTGCGAGCACCCTGCAAGTGTCACAACGACAGACGTCAGGCACGAAAAAATGATGACTTTGATTGACCGGTTTGGAAGCATTTCAGCCTGCAATTCTTTGGAATTTAACGTTGTGGACAGCAGTCGCGGTCACTTACCCAATGGCACATCACACCAGAACTTCGGAATTTCGACGTCCTGACCAACTTCGAGTGCTCAGTGATTCTGTCGATGTCAGATTTTGCGTGCAATGACCGGTCCAACACAGAAGCGACTTTCGATGGACGCTAAATCACGTGGCGATGCAAGAATCAACGCCTGAATTCCGGTCCAACGTCTTTCGCAAGACATCAGTATCCTGCGCACTTTGCCATATCTTCATCACTTCCCTGGCATGAAGCTACCAACGCCCCAGTCGAGAATAAGTCATCTTGCCTCAATTTCGTGAATCGATTATCAGTCCCGCCACGCGGGAGACTACCTCTAACCCGGGTGATTTTCCTGCGCCTCTATCACGTCACTTTTCGAAGTCCCATACCTGTCACAGCGCGATGAACCGGGTTCGTCCCGGGAACAGAACCGCGAGGATACCAGACCCATGCAGCACGCAACTTGCGGCAGAGCGAATCGACTCTGGTCGCTTCCGCGCGTCCTGATGCTGGGTTGCGGCCTGCTGGTCTGCAGCCAGGTTGCCTCGGCCCAGATCGCCGGGCGGGAATCTTTTGGCCCAGGGGCATCTGATCCCCCGGAAGGACGAGGGATCGGTGTTCACCTGCCACACCCTTCGCGTGCTCGCCCTGCACAGTTAACGGCAGCTTCGCTGGAAGATCCCAAGGACACTCCGTTTACGCTCGATGAACCGATGGCTGCGGTGAAAATCGAAGGGAATACAACAATTCCTGACGAAACAATTGCCAAGCACATCAAGACTCGGCCAGGTCGAAGCGTTACCGCAAAACAAATCAAAGACGACGTCGATGCGCTTGTCAGAACACGATGGTTTGCGACTGTCGAACCCTCGATCCGCCGGACGGACGATGGGAATATCCTGGTATTTCGCGTCCTCGAACGTCCGATTGTCCGCGATGTCGAATACAAGGGCAACAAAAAGCTCAAAACCAAAGATTTTGAGCGGATGACTCAGTTGAAGCGGGGTCAACCCTACGATGTCAGCGTTAATCGCGAATGTGCCCGCCGAATTCAGGACTATTACCATGAAAAGGGATATCCGTTTGCGACGGTAGAGCTTGAACGAGGCGATGTTCGTTCTGACCCAGATCGCGTAGTCGTCTTTTTGATTGATGAAGGCCCAAAGGTTAAGGTCACTGCGCTCAAGTTCGAAGGCAATGAAGCATTCAGCGGTCCGTTGCTTAAAACGAAGACTCGCACCAAGACTCGCATCCTGTGGATGTTTGGTGGAAAATACGACCCCTCTACAATCAACGATGACGTGGAAGGCTTGCGTAATTACTACTACAGCCTGGGATACTTCGATGTGCAGATTACCCCAGAACAGAAGTTCTCTGCAGATAAGTCGACCGTAGAATTGCATTTTCAAGTGAACGAAGGGGTTCGCTACCGCGTCAACGAAATCTCGATCGTTGGTAATAACGTCTTTTCAGAAGAGGAAATTCGCAGCTTGATGAAGGTCAAGCCAGGCGAAGAATACAACGAACGCCACATCAATAAAGACGTCGAAGCGGTGATGGCAAAATACGGTGCTCAGGGCCGATTGTTTGCTCAGGTCGCACCTGTTCGTCGCTGGTCGGAAGAGCCTGGGGTACTGGATCTGGTCTACCGAATCAACGAAGATAAAGTTTATCGGATTCGTAACATCGGTGTTCATATTGCAGGTGATTACCCGCATACACGAACCAACCTGATTCGGAATATCTCCCCCATTCAACCGGGTGATCTGGCAGATCCTAAAAAACTGCAACGATTTCGCCAGAACCTGGCGGGCTCCGGCTATTTCGAAATGGAAGGTGGCGGACCACGTATCGAAACGAATATCGTCAAGAATAACAATTGGCTGAAGGCTCCCGAAATGGATGTCGCTCGCGGCCAAAGTTCAGGCGAAAGGCATGTCGCGAAGTTTGATCCGGAAATTCCGATCGGACACAGCGTTGGACGTCCCGATGGCCTGCCCGTCAATACGCCAGCCGAACGGTTTGTTCCTGAAGCTCGTCAGCGAGCCGAGGCTGTTAAAGAAGCACCGAAGGAAATTCCGTATCTCATCGAATTTGCTGTCGAGCCTGAACCGGATGCCAAAAAGCCAGTTGATGACAATTCCAGGTTGGCTCCCCTTACTCCGGTCTTCCGTGGTCAAAGCCGCGATCCGTTGAAGCCACCGCAAAACCCGATTTACGACCAGAGTCCTCAGGGCGACCCGTTCGGCAAAGCGATTCAGAACCCGGACCCCTACGATATTGACCGGTTGCCACCTCCCGAATTCATCGATATCGACACGTATCTCGGCGAAGCCCGCACGGGGCGTCTGATGTTCGGTGTCGGTGTGAACAGTAACTCGGGGGTTGTGGGGAACATCGTCCTCAGTGAACAGAACTTCGACATTTTGTCGCCACCGAAAAGTTGGGACGACATCTGGAATGGAACTGCCTGGCGTGGTAACGGGGAAAAGTTCCGAATTGAAGCGATGCCTGGTACACAACTCAGTCGCTATCTGGTCGACTGGACGAATCCGTACTTCATGGATACGAATAACAGCCTGGGAGTCAGCGGATTCTACTTCAATCGGTACTATCTGAACTGGACGGAACAACGTCTGGGTGGTCGATTGCGTGTCGGTCGACAGCTTTCGCAGTATTGGTCCGGATCTGCATCGCTACGAATGGAAAGTGTGGATGTCTTCAATCCATCTGTCGCGAACCCGCCGCTGTTGCTCAAAGAAGCACTTGGGACGCACTTGTTGACGACAGGACTGTTCTCGATTTCCCACGATACTCGTGACTCACCCTACATGCCGTCCACCGGTCACCATGTGGAAGGGACCTTCGAGCAGGCGTTCGGCCAGTACGACTATTCGCGAGTCACAGCCGAAGCTCGCCAGTATTTCACTGTCTATCAACGTGCTGACGGCGGTGGCAAGCACATTGTGAGCCTGAAAGGGGAAGTTGGCTGGACTGGTGCAAACACGCCAATCTACGAAAGATTCTTTGCCGGGGGCTTCCAATCCTTCCGTGGATTCTATTTCCGTGGTGTCAGCCCCAAGCAGAACGGCGTTTATGTCGGGGGCGATTTCATGATGCTGGGGAGCGTGGAATACCAGGTGCCAGTGATGGCCAACGAAATGGTGAAGGTTGTCACATTCAGCGACTTCGGTACTGTTACCGACAAGGCATCACTGAGCGATTTCCGTGTTTCGGTCGGTGCTGGCTTGCGTGTCACGGTCCCGATGATGGGTCCAACCCCAATCGCTCTCGACTGGGCAATCCCACTGACGAAACTCGATACCGACAAGACACAACTGTTCAGCTTCTACATCGGTGTGGCCCGCTGATCGACCGATCAGACTGTGCCGGTTTTGAAAATGGGCAAGCCCTGCCGCATAGCTAATTCACGGACAGGCTATTCGGCAAGTTGTAATTTACTGAGAACTTCTGCTGTCACGGGACACGGATGAGTTTGACCAGATCGAGTCATTGCTCGAATATGACCGGTCAGCATTTTCAGGTCTGCGAGATCGTCAACGTCATACCACGGTGGAAGCAAGGCGAGCGAGAGGCCCAGATCAGAAATTCGGCTGACGGTCTGAGCCAGGACGCTTGATCCGCTCCAGGTAATATTATCAAAAAGCTCAGGAGCAGCACGTCGCAGTCCGATGAGGTAGTATCCACCATCCATCGCTGGACCGAGAATGCAATCGAATTCTTGCAGATGGTCAAATGCCTGAGCGACATATTCGCGCGGGATCGTCGGACTGTCGGACCCGATCAGCACTGAAGTATCAGCAGCATCGTGCAGTGTTTCCTCGAAAAACGCGGCCATCCGGGTCCCCAGATCTCCATCTGGTTGTGGCCATAGATCGAATCCGAATCGCTTGAAAGATCCAAAATAAGCTGCGGAGTCTGCTGGGGAGTATCCCAGGACCCGCCGTTCTCCTTCTGTGCGAAACTGCAATGCGAGATCGTCGAGGAACGCTGCCGAAAGCTGTACGGCTCCATGGGATCCGATATCCTCGGCCAATCGAGTTTTTACCTCACCTGGCCGTGGATGCTTGCAGAACACTCCGAACGTTCGCATCGAGAAACCTCGTTCTTTAATTGAAGCAGCAAAAGGTGTTGGCAGACACTGGGGTTTGCAGAAGAATTCGATCAATGCCCGACATATTAATCATTGGACTTCGATCTTCCATCTCGCGTGCACAGTCCCCAGGCTCACAGACTTCGTGCGAAGAGTTCGAGATCCGGTGGAAAAGCCATCTGGAAGAACAGGTCTTCGCCGCTGACGGGGTGGACAAACCCCAGTTCTGCGGCGTGCAGAGCCAGTCGAGGTGCCTGGCTGCGATCTCGGACCATCTCATCCAAATAGGGTTGAGCGTACTTGGGATCGCCACACACAAGATGACCTGCTTCTGCCATATGGATACGAATCTGATTGGTTCGCCCGGTTTCCAGACGACATTCGACCAGGCTGTAGTGTCCTAATTGTTCGAGCCATCGGACGTGGGTGACGGCACGCTGGCCGACTTTGGGATTTTGTACGCTGCCGCGCCGACCGTCTCCGCGATCGCGAACGATGTTGGAAACAATGGTGCCATCCGCAGGCCGACCATGGACGATGGCCCAGTAGACGCGATGGACGGTGTGCTTGCGGAACTGCGAAACCAGATGCGTTTCGGCCTCTTCATTTCGAGCAAACACCAGCAGGCCACTCGTATCGCGATCCAGGCGATGGACGCAGCGAACAAGTCCTGATCGGGATCGCGTGCGCGGACCTGATGCAGCGCGACGTGCCAGCAATTCATTGAGTGCCTCGTCGAGTGTTGGCTGGCGAGCCTTTCGTTCATCCGACCAGTTCCGCTCCTCAATCCGTCGATGCGTCAACATTCCTGAGGGCTTCTCAACGACGACGACGTGCGGGTCGACGAAGACGATCTTGACGTCGGAAGGTCGTGGCGGCTGCGAACGTGGCTTCTCTCCCAGTTCTAGAACGTCCCCTTCTGCGACACGTCGAACTTCATCGATGCAGACAACTCCATTGAGGGTCACATATGCTCGCCGAACCTGATCTGTCAGTTTCGACCACGATTCTCCGGGTCTCAACAACCGTAATATCGCCACGACGGTTTTACCGACGAGCTGTTTGGGAACGACGAATGGTTCGCCGGGAGAAATCGGTTTCAGATTCAAAACCGGTGCTTCGACCGACGGCACATTGCTCTCAGGCTGACCGACTGGAATGGATGTGCGTGGTCGGGTCTGCTTTGGATCTGCAGGCTTGGGGCGATGTGAGCTTTTGCCAGAATGCTTTCCGCGTTTTCGCGGCTTGGGCTCACTCATGAATTGGCAACTCCCACTTTTCGGTTCGCAGCGACGCCAGCAGTGTCTGCTGGGTCAGATCAAATTGAAGCGGAGTCACGGTGATATAGCCATCCGATAGCATCTTCACGTCTGTGGTTGGATCGAAGACATGGCATTTGAGCGGATTCAGACCGCTCCAAAAGTAGGTTCGACCACGTGGATCAACGCGAGTTTCAATTTCATCGGCAGAACGACGGCATTCCATTCCAACGAACGAGACGCCACGGGGCCAGTTGGCGCGCGGGGGCGGAAAGTTCACGTTCCACAACATTCCGGGCTGTGATCGCTCATACAACTTGCGACAGAGCGGAAGTGCCCGTTTCGATGTCTCTTCGAAGTTAGCGGGACCGTCCATCCATTGTGACAGGGCAATCGAAGGTATTCCAAAAAATGCCCCTTCGACGGCTGCGGCAACGGTCCCTGAATAGATGATATTCAAACCGACATTCGCGCCGGCATTCAGTCCGCTCACGATCAAATCGGGGCGCGAAGGGCAAAGCTCGTGGATCCCGAGCTTCACACAATCGGCCGGACGTCCGTCGACTTTCCAGCCGAAGAATTCGCCGTTGCGATAGTCTTTGTTAACGACAAGGGGATGCAGATACGTGATGGAATGACCGACCCCACTCTGTTCGGTGGCAGGCGAAACAACCGTGACGTCACCCCAGCGACGCAATTCTTCGTAGATTGCCAGCAGGCTGGGAGCGTGGATTCCGTCATCATTTACCAGCAGAATCTGCATTGTCGTCCCTGAAGTTCAGAAGTTCACCCAAAGAATGAACCAAGGCCGGACAACCGGCCTCGCTTCGCAGTCAATTCAACAGCACGATGCCCGGATCGGGCTACTGCTGTAGCGTTAACCCTAATCAGACACCCATCTTCCGTCGTTTGGCCTTACGAGCCTTCGAACTTGCCGGACGACGACCGTGGTTTGCTTTGTTGACTTTACGTGTATTCTTGGCCATGACGAAAACCTCTCCCTGCTCAAACAAATCGAGCCCCAATTCCAGGGGCGACGCAGGGCTAGGATAGCAGGTCAACTTCTTCCGGAAAAGTGACCGGCCAGACTTCGCTCAAAATCTTGTCCGAATTTTTCGGAATTCTGCATCCCGCCATGATTTCGGGAAAACCACGTTGCCCTGAGCCACTTTTCTGGTGAAAATCCAACGACGGAGTGCTTTGAACGACATGTCTGGTTGCAAATCCAACTCGACGGTCGTCACCAAGCGACTCTCGCAGGGGGAAATGATGCGTTCTCAGACCCGCAGGTTGCCAACAAACAGCGCGAATGTTCTCGCGTTTAGTCTGGCAATTCTTCTGATGGGAATGACAGCCCCCACGGCTACAATCGCCCAGGATTCCAAAAGTGATTTGGTGGTGCCCCAGGATCGGCAGGCAGAACAGCAATTGGAAATCGCCCGCAAGGCCATCGATACGGGTGATTTTGCTACTGCCGCCACAGTTCTGCGACGTGTCATATCGGCGGAAGACGATTTCGTCGCCGCCCGCCCCGGGACAGCGACACTGGCTTCGATTCGCGCACAATCTCAGCAACTCATGCTGCTGATTCCGCAGGAAATCCGTGACCGACTGTACGCCGAACTGGACCGAATTGCGGAGGCAAGGTGGTCAGCCATCAAGCAAACCGCGACTCGTGAAGAAGTCGTGTTGTTTGTCAATCGTTATCCGGGGTCTATTCCCGGGCTGAATGCCTTGCGGTGGCTGGCCGCTCTCCATCGCGATTCCGGGCGGCACGAGCAAGCGGCAATGACCTGGCAACAGGTTGTCAGACACCCACGGATCACTCCTGCCCAGCAAACCACTGCTCTCCTGGCCTGCATCGAATCATTTCTGTCCGCAAGGCGGATTGAGCTGGCCGAACAGATGGCACGCGATGTGTCTTCTACGGATCCCATCCTGATTGCTGGAAAATCGGTCGTTCCGCGCGACTGGGTCGCAGAACGTATTCGCATGGCCTGGTTAAACAGTTCGGAATCGGTGCCAGAATCTCCGGCCGATTTCAAAATGGGACTACCTGCAATTCAGCCCGTCTGGTCGGGAGACATCGGACAGTTTGCAGAGCTTGAGAGAAGCGTTGAAAATCTCCGTCGTTATTTCGCTGACCAGGGAATTCCATCGATACCCCTGATTCGCCCCGTCATCACGGGAAATTCCGTGCTGACCCGCTCCATTTACGAATTGCGGGCACACGACCAAGCTTCAGGGGCGCAACTCTGGTCGATCCCCAATTCAGAATTTTCCGGTCTGGCAAAGCGCAGCTTTGAACACAATCCTTTTCGAAATTCTATCGCTGCTGCATGGCAACGTAAAACTGAAGCAGATTCCATTTTCGGCGCCATCGCCACAGACGGAAAACGGATCGTCATCATCCAGGAACCGGATCGATCCAACGTCGAATTCCCGACAAATTCAACAAACCGTCCAGCTCTGGGCGGCCCCGTTAATCGCTGGAACCGGTTATGCAGCTATCAGGCCACAACAGGTCAATTGAACTGGCAGATTGGTGGCCCGCCCACGGGCCCCGCAGACGTTGTTGGCGGCATGTCGTTTCTGGGAGCCCCCTTGTTTGTCGACGATTTGCTGTTCGTGGTGTCGCGACGGGATGACGAGTTATTCTTGATGGCGCTGGATCGTGAGACGGGACATGTGCGCTGGCCCCTTTCTCTCGGCGTCATTGCACCGCAACTCGCCGACACAGCTTCGCGACGGCGAATTGCCTGTCCCGTCACACTGGCCGATGGCCGACTGATCTGCACCACTGCCTGTGGAATGTTGATTTCAGTGAACCCGACAACTCGCTCAATCGATTGGGCCGCTCGTTACCCTGTCCTACAGCATGACCTTCCCGCACGACCTGTTAACGGTTCGCAAACTCCCACCCTCCCGGATGCCTGGTGGAACGAATGGCGAAGTGTGAACTGTTTATCGTGCGATGATCCAGACGCTCGAAAAAATACTTCTCGATCAAAACTGGCCATCCTGGCCTCACCTGATTCCGATCAATTGCAAGCATTTCGTCTTTCGGATGGGACGAAAACCTGGAACGCCCCTCGCAGCGGCGCCTTGCACCTGATCGGAATCTGTGGGAATCAAGTGATTGTGGCTGAACCCGGTGCCATCCGTGCGCACGACCTGCGAACTGGTGCGGTTCGATGGCGAGTCGCAACGGGAGAGGTCTCGGGAATCGCCACGATTTCTGGTATGCATCTGATCCAACCACGGCGTGCCGGAGGTCTGGCGATTGTCGATCTTGAAGATGGAACTCTGCGGTCATTCTCAAGCGACTTTGGAACGAACTACGGAAATCTGGTCGCAACACCGAATGGCTGGATCAGTCAGGTCGACCAGACGCTTCAATTCTTTCCAAAAGTCGAAGCGGCCCGAAAGCGAGTTGAAACCCAAGCAAATACTCTGCCGTCCGAATCCGCCACATTGGAATTTGCTCGTCTCGATCTTCATTCGAGTGACCCCGTGGCTGCATATCGCCGCATGGCAGGAATTGAATCGGCTGAAGGGAAATCGCTACGCAGGGAAGCAATCCTGAGATCGCTTCGGCACCAGATCGAGGGGCGACGAGAAGAAATTCTCGATCGAGTGACGATTGCCAATGAGTTACTGACCTCATGCGAATCCGATGAAGAGAGATTGGCGGCACACCGATTACTGGGAGATGCCGCCGCAGTATTCGGGGACCATTTAGAAGCTTTGTCGCAATACCTGAATGGGCTGGACCTGATCAGTACACTCGGACTGCGCTCGATTGGCGACTGGTATTCTGATCCGATTTCGATGCGTCGTGTACGCGTTGACCGCATTTTTCTGGGAGCAATTCAGCGTCTGATGGACGACCCGGCTGCAAACCGAGTGGACCCGATGTCAGGAACCTCGGCGCGTGCAAAACTGGAACAGGTTCTGAATGATCGCCTGGAAAAGGCGAAACATGCGGACGACCCTTTTGCTGTCCAGCGATTGATCGATCGTCTGTTGCCTCTGGAATGGGCTCAGCGAGCTTTTCTGGCAAACTCGACTTCAGCACTGTATGCGAGGACGCTGCAGAAGGCCGAACCGCAACTCCTCGCCCTGGCGGGATCACGCGACCAAGCAATTGCATCGCTCGCTCTCGAAAAATATTCCGAACTGCTGGCACAGTCTGGTTGGCGTGCTCAATCGGAGACAGTTCAACGTCGCATACTGACCGAACATTTGGGAACTCCCTTAAACAATGGCCAGACGTTTGCGTCAACATTGTCGTCTTCGCAACATCTGGCGGATTCATATCAGCGGCTGGTTCAACCACCGAACGAAACATGGGCAACGCGATCACCATCGGTCGAACGCGAAACGAAACGTCGGACGGATGTTTATCAGATTCCCGTTCGAGTTCAGAGCTTGCCAGGCTCATTGTTAGATCAACTGGACATCACTGTTGACCGTGGTGGACGCAAATTGAGATTTTCATCAGTGGGGCACGTTGGGACATGGGAATTCGATATTCGGGGAACTCCGCAAATCGTCCGCACTCAGTTTGCACCATCCGACCAGTTAGAAGCATTTGCGGTTGGTCGACTGCTGGTGTTCAGAATAGGTTCGGAAGTATTCGGAATACTGCCATTCAATGAGTTGGGTGGACTCGGAGCCACTCAGACGCCGTTGCAACTGGACATTGCACCTACGATCAGCGAATCGCCAATCGAGTCCTGGTGGGTACCGGAGTTTATTCGAGGGAGACCGGGAATTCGCCAGGACGGAGTTCGACTGGTCAATGATTTCGGTCAAACGCTGGAGGGTTTGAGCCCGGTCCGCGCGAGGTACTTCTGCTACCGAAACCGGGCAAAGCTGATTGCTGTCGACACTCAAACGGGGAAACGGCTCTGGGAGAGACTCGGCGTACCGCCGAACTGCCAGGTGATGGGCGACGAGGACAACGTCTATTTGTGGGATAAAGAAGCTCACACGATGCAGGTCCTGAGCGCCATTGATGGTGAAGTACTTCAACAGCATCCTTGGAATGTTTCATCTGATGATTTCCTGATGAATCATGGGCGGTTTCAATGGTCCCTCGTTCGAAATCACCAGACAACGATTGAAAAGAAAGATGCCAAGAACGGTCAGACGGTCTGGGCGCGAGAGTTTGAAGCAAACTCAACACCGTTTGTCATGGATCAACAACATTTGGGTGTGATCGCCCCAACGGGGCTGTTGCAGATCTTGTCGGCAGACACCGGTAGCCCATTGGGAGAGGCGATGACCATTGAGCTACCTGAGAAGATCGAACGGATTGTGGCAACTCAGGATGCGCAACGCTGGTATGTGACGATTTCCGGTCGAGTTCCGAGGCTACCAAACCTGCAGGCTGAACATGTCTGGGGAGCACTGCGAACACCATTCGTCAGCGGTTGGATGTACGGAATCGATCGGCGCACATCAACAATTACCTGGCGACGTTATCTCGACAGTGAATCTATCCCCTTGACCGCATCCAAAGTCGTCCCCGTGATGGTTCAGTCATGGCGACTTCCGAATCTGGACAATGGAACGGGAAACAACGGT
>CAIWEX010000017.1 GCA_903911795.1 uncultured Schlesneria sp. | reverse complement strand
TCCGGCCGGATCGTCTGTCGCCTGTGGGACTTGTTGAAATCGAATGCTGGTTACACTGAATTCACTGTTGTTGCTCGCCGAGGGAGAAGCTGCTGGTCAGCAGGCCCCGTTGTGGTCCTTGGCATTTCCGCTCTTAGCGATTTTCGGCCTGTTTTACTTCATGGATGCTCCGCGGCGGCGTGATCAGGCCCGTCGGGAATCGATGTTGAAAAACATGAAGAAGAATGATCGAGTGGCGACGATCGGGGGGATCCTTGGCTCTGTCGTTAATATCTCGACGGATGGCAAGGAAGTGACATTGAAGGTTGACGACAATACACGGATCAAGTTTCGCCGAACGGCAATCGCCGAAGTTTTTGGTGACGAACCGGCGGAAACGACAACGAAGCCAACGTGATTTGAGATCTAGCGAATTTGAGATATTGCATGGGCCAGGCAACTGTCATTGGACAGATCACTGGCAAAGGTACAGGGCAGCGAATTACGCCCTTCACAACATTTCCAGTGGTTGGAATTCACGAACAACGTAGACAACGTTAGGGAACGGAACTCACGAATGGACGGATTTGGACACTGCCTTCTTCTGCTCCAAGCGGAAATTGATCCGCCCCGAGCCAATGGATGGTTGATTTTGGGAGTGTTGGCCGTCGTCTTCATCGCGCCGTTTTTGCTCGGCAACTTGATTGGACGACTGCTGCGCCTGAATGATCTCTCGGGCCGAATCAGCGTGGTGCTGATGAGCCTGTTCATGGCTCTGGCACCATTTGCTTACATGGAAATCGCCGGCCGGATGGAACATTCGAAGCTGTTGGCCGACCGCGCCAAGGCCGAAGAAAACCGGAAAGCTGGAGATCCCGAGCTGCCTCCGCTGCCGAAAGCGAAATCCTGGGTGGATGCGATTCACTTGGGGATCGACCTCGCCGGGGGAACGAACCTCGTCTATGAAATCGATATGGCAGCCGCCAAGCTGCAGGGAAAGACTGTCAACAAAGAGACTGTCGACAAGATGGTGCAGGCGATCGCCAAGCGTATCAATCCGTCGGGGGCCGAAGAAGTCGCCGTCCGCCGGGTGGGGACCGATCGTATCGAAGTCATCATCCCCGGGGCCGATCCTGACCTTGTCCGTCAGAAGAAATCTTTGATCGTGAAGCTGGGTAGCCTGGAATTCGGCATTGTCGCCGAACCTCGGTACGACCAGCAGTTGATCGATCAGGCTGCAAAACTGCCCGACAATGAAAATGAATATCGACCGGAAGGTCAGATCATTGCCGCCTGGCATGATGTCTCGGATCCAACAGAACGCGACCAGAATTGGAACACTGCCGGTAATCGGACGGTTTCCCGTTTTGATCCCCAGACAGGTGCGGAAGTCAAAGTCTTGCAAGTCCTGATCAAGCACGATCCCCCGGATCGAGCGGTCACCGGCTTCTACCTGACGAATGCCCGCGCCACGACCGACGAAAACGGCTCACTGGCAGTCGCCTTCTCGTTCAACGCTCGTGGTGCAGCCTTGTTCCACAAGCTGACGAGCGACAATCTGCCTGACAAGACAGACCAGTCACGAAAGCGGCTGGCGATTCTGCTCGACGGAAAAGTAAAGTCTGCACCGACGATCAACAGCGTCATCAGCGCTCACGGTCAGATTACCGGCCACTTCAAAAAGAAAGACATCGACAACCTAGTCGGCGTTTTGAATGCCGGTGCGCTGGCTGTTCCACTGAAGGAAACCCCCGTCAGCGAATTTACGATCAGCCCGCTGCTGGGTATTGATGTTCGTGAAAAGGGTGTGCGGGCGATCGTCGTTTCGACCATTGCCGTGTTCGCATTCATGCTCATTTACTACATGGTCGCCGGTGTGGTCGCAGACCTCTGTCTGGCAGTGAATCTGATCCTGGTGGTGGGTGCGATGGCATTCATCTCGGCCACGTTTACGTTGCCAGGCCTTGCGGGTCTGGTGCTGACGATCGGTATGGCCGTCGACTCGAACGTGCTGATTTACGAGCGTATGCGTGAAGAACTGGCCCGCGGCGTGACGTTGCGGATGTCGATACAGAACGGTTTTGACAAGGCTCTGGCGGCCATCGTCGATAGTAACGTCACCACGCTGATTACAGCGGTCATTCTGTACCTGATCGGTACCGATCTGATTCGCGGTTTTGCCGTGTCACTGTTTATCGGTCTGGTGGTCAGCCTCTTCACCTGCCTCTACATGGGCCACCTGCTGTTCAACATCGTGGAACGCAAACGCTGGGTCACGACTCTGAAGATGATGCAGTTCCTGGGTGAAACCAAGATCGATTTCCTCAGCAAACGCATGACCGCTTACATTTTCTCGGCGACGTTGATCGGTGTCGGGATGGTCAGCCTGTTTGTTCGTGGAGAACAAAACATGGATATCGACTTCAGCGGCGGTACCATGGTGACATTTGAATTCGTCCAGCCACAAACGACAGAAGATGTCCGCAAGCATTTGGAAGAAGTCTTCCCGAACGGAGTCAGTCTGGAACGATTGATGTTGAGCGGTGAAGAGGCATCGAGTGATGGTGGACTCCGTTTCCGCATCCGTACCACCGAGCAAGATCAGATCGTGGTTGCTGACAGCATCAACAAGGCTTTTTCCGACCAGAAATACGCAATGCGGCGCGTCTCTCTGGATGACTTCAAAGTGGGGGCGGTCACCACCAAGTTGACAAGCCAGGCGACGCGGTTTGAAGGTGGGCATCAGGCCGATTTGACCTTTACCGGAGCCCTGTCCGAAGCGACAGTCACGGATTACCTCGCGAAGCAGTTGTCCGAGTTGAAGGGAGAAGGGGATCGACTGAAATATGAGTCGGTCCAGTTGCTCCTGTCGTCCAAGGGGACAAAGGCTGCTGTGGAAGAGAAAAAGGTCGGCCGCGGCAGTCCGAAGTTCACCGAGTTTGCGGTGCTCTTCTCCAAGGACGTTGATGTCTCTGACGTCAATGGTGCTCTGGCGACGATCAAGTCGACGCTGGCCAAGCAACCACTCTTCGAAGAAGTGAATGCGTTCGATACATCCGTCGCCAACGAAACCAAGTCGGCGGCCTTGATGGCCATCGTCGCCAGCTTGATCATGATCGTGATCTACATCTGGTTCCGGTTTGAAAAGGTCTACTTCGGTTATGCCGCAGTCGCCGCGCTGGCGCACGACGTGCTGGTTACTCTCGGCTGTATTGCCCTGGGTGCCTACCTCAGCAAGACGCCGATTGGTTCGCTGCTGTTCCTGGAAGACTTCAAGATCAACATGGGACAGATCGCCTGTTTGCTGACGATCGTCGGTTACTCACTGAATGATACGATCGTGATCTTCGACCGTATTCGTGAAATCAAGGGGAAGAGCCCCAAGATTACCTATGACATGATCAACCTGAGCGTGAATCAGACGTTGTCACGAACGATCCTGACGGCGTTGACGGTGTTCATCGTCGTGATCGTCCTG
>CAIWEX010000016.1 GCA_903911795.1 uncultured Schlesneria sp. | reverse complement strand
TCCCCGGCGGGCGTGTCGATCAAGGGACGCAGGAGCTTGTGCTCCGGACAATGGGACGACTGGAAAAGTCGTCGGATTTCCTCGACCTGATTGTGGCGAATCGCAAGGATCAACCAATTCGCATTCGCGATATTGGTCGCGTGGATGATGGGGTAGAAGAACCACGCGGCCTGAGTCGGTTGGACGGCGAAAACGCCGTGAGTCTCATTATTCAGAAGCAGTCCGGGACGAACACCGTTGAAGTCGTCCATGCGGTCAAAGCACGGTTGAACAAGATTACGCCGCTCCTACCGCCCGACATCAAGACCGTGATCATTCGCGATCAGTCGCGATTCATCGAAGCCTCCATTGAAGAGGTGAAATTCCATCTGGTCCTGGCCGCGATTCTCGTAAGTCTCACGATCCTGGTCTTCATCCGGGATTGGCGCACGACGATCATCGCCACGCTGGCGATTCCCACGTCGATGGTCCCGACGTTTGCCTTCATGGCGTTCATGGGCTTTTCCCTGAACAACATCACCCTGCTGGGCTTGATCCTGGCCATCGGCATTGTGATTGACGATGCGGTGGTCGTGCATGAGAACATCTTCCGACACATGGAAGAATTTGGCCGTTCAGCGATGGAAGCGGCCCGCTCCGCGACATCGGAAATCGCATCCGCCGTTGTCGCAACAACGGTCTCGTTGCTGGTGATTTTCATTCCGGTGGCGTTCATGCAGGGACGGATCGGCCGGTTCTTCAACTCGTTCGGCTTTACCGTCGGTTTCGCGATTCTGATGAGCATGTTCGTCTCGTTCACGATGACGCCCATGCTGTGCTCTCGTTTTCTCAAGTTGGAAAAGGGGCACAAGACCAGCAAGTCGGGCTTCTTTACGCGACTGCTGGATGGGTCTTACCTTTGGATTCTTAGACTGTCTCTTCGTCACCGCTGGGCCATTGTGCTCTTGTCGATTGGCACGCTCGTCTCAACGCCAGTCGTATTCGGCTGGATCGGCAAGGATTTAATACCCAAGGACGACCAGAGTGATTTTGAAGTCGTGATGACGCTGCCGGAAGGTTACACGCTCGACCGAGGCAATAAGCTCCTCATTGAGATCGAAGAGCGTCTCAAGCAGTTACGCGGCGTCACGCATGTCTTCACGATTATCGGCGATACGACGGGGCGCGTCGCCAAGGGACAAGGCGATGTCACCGAAGCTCGCGTCTACTGCCAGCTCGTCGATCTTGCCGAACGGGATTATTCGCAATTCGACGTGATGCTGGATGCCCGCAAGGTTATGAGCGAATACGTTGATCTGCGCGTGGCCGTGCAGATAGTGGCGGCATTCCAGTCAGCAGGTTTCCGACAGGTCGATGTGGATTTGAATCTTGTCGGCCCTGATCTAAACAAATTGCAGGAGTACGCCGCCAAGATTGTGGCTTGGATGGAAACGCGAGGTCATTACGTGGACGTTGACACCAGCCTGTCCTTGAGCAAGCCGGAATTGCGTGTACGGATCGACCGCGAGCGAGCATCGGATTTGGGCGTATCGGTGCAGACCGTCGCATCGACATTGGGCATCCTCGTCGGCGGTGCACCGGTCAGCAAATACAAGGAAGATGACGAGCAATACGATGTCTGGCTGCGTGCGGAACAGTCATTCCGGGACAACCCGGCGGCGGTCGATTCACTGACGATCCCGACCACGAAGGCGGGACTGGTTCGGCTGTCGAATGTGGCGCGGCTGGAACCGGCGATGGGACCGACGGCCATCAATCGCTTTGGCAGACAGCGGCAGATTATCGTGATTGCCAATCTCAATGGCATCGCGCTGGGTGAAGCCATCAAGGATGTTGGTGACTATGTGCGGACGCTGGATTTGCCGCCGGGCTACCGACACGAATTCATCGGCGCCGCGAAGTTGCTGTCCGAGTCCAACACGAACTTTGTGATCGCGTTCCTGCTGAGCTTCCTGTTCATGTACATGGTGCTGGCGGCGCAGTTCGAGAGCCTGGTCCACCCAATCACGATTCTGCTGGCACTGCCGCTGACGCTTCCGTTCGCATTCTTGTCGTTGTTTTTCCTGCGGACCAACTTCGACATCTACGCGGTCTTCGGCCTGTTCATGCTGTTCGGCATCGTAAAAAAGAACGGCATTTTGCAGATCGACTACACGAACGTCCTGCGTTCGCGCGGCATGGAACTCAATGCGGCAATACTGGAAGCGAACAAGACCCGCTTGCGTCCAATCCTCATGACGACCTTGATGCTCATCGCCGCAATGGTCCCGATCGCACTTGGACGCGGCCCCGGTTCCGGCGCTCGCGCGAGCATGGCCAAAGTCATCATCGGCGGACAGGGGCTTTCGCTGCTCTTGACGCTTTTGGTGACTCCCGTTGCCTACTCGCTGTGGGAAGATTTTACTGCGGTCTGGAATCGAATCACCCGCAGGTTTTCCAAGAAGGACGCTGAAACGCCCGTGCACCCCGAGCCGCCGGTTGTTGAGACCGTTGCGAGTTAGTTGATGGAAGCTCCGACGAAAGTTGGGCAATCGCGGGGGGAGCGGAAGTCAGGGGCCGGAATCGCGCAGTGCGTACTCGCATTCCTTTTGACCGTGTCTGCTTGGCAGAATATTGCTCTCTAACCAAATCCCATCAGTCGTAGAGCAGCAAATCGTTCAGGATTTTCGCGACGCCTTTGCGTCGGAATCGGCAGAGAAGCCCGCCACCTTCGGCTTTTGAAAAACAACGGCTCAGACGCCACCTGTGACCCCGGGCATTCTTTGCAGGATGAATCCAGAGACTTAGGCTGCAACCTCTTTTGCAATTGCAACTAACGACTTCGGCCAGTTTCTAAAGGGTCGAAAAAAAGTTCAATAGACGTCCTGTTGTCCCGACTTGGCAGGACAAGAGGCCCTTTCGCAATCGGCCAATCCGCTGGACGACTTCCAGTTAGCGCCTGCCGCCCGTTGCCCGCGTCGGTCCGTGAAACCGGAGCAGCGAAGTGTTCGCTGGAGGCAATTCAACGAATTTGGTTTTTGCCATCCCGCAGGCGTTCATGAACACGAGTTGCCGGGTGTGTGCGAGCCAGCGCCGTGAGAGTCTTGTTCGGGTAAGAGGTGTGACGATCCACCCTGACCCTGCGAGGAACACGACGATGGCGAAGACAAAACAGCAACCGGTCCATGAAGTCCGTCTCGGGGCGAGAGAGTGCGGACCAACTCGTGATCGGTCTCGCTTCAGTGGTTGACCGAATTGATCGGCTCAAGCTCCCGATAGGCTTCGGTCCGACGGTCAGGAAGGGCCAGCAGGTGGCGGCGCGAATAAACGGCACTGAGCGAACGCCCGGTCACTGTGACAACTTCGCCCGGCGCGAGGGTTCGGCAAAGTTGATCATCGTGCTCAGTCCAATTCCGGCGTGGTCTTCCTGAACTGGCGGCCCGCGCCCGTTGGGCCTCGCTCCGTTTTCGTCGCTGCTCGTCTGTCGCCTTGCGGCCGAGATTGGCCCGCCGAAGAACCTCAATGACCGAGTTGGGCCGTGGCTTGCCGCGACGAGCTTCGGCTAGCTTCCGGCGGGCCTCCGGGAGTGAGGCGGCGGCTCGGGCGTTCGGCAGGGCGTCCAGTGATCGTTCCTCGCGCCCGTACCGAACGAACAATTCTCGCGAGCCGGCGTTGAGCGGCTCAACTTTGAGTACCTTCCGCCACTTGGTCACGGTTTGGGGTGTGATGCCCCACCAATGGCAGACCGCCTGATTCGATTCTCGGCGAATGGCATCGGCCAATCCGCTGTACACGATCAGCGAACGCCCCTGCCGCAGCTTTCCGATCGGCCACGGAATCTTGCCATCACTCATAACTTCCCATCCCGATTCGTTCCGCACGGCGTCCCGAACCGCCGTTTCGTATTTTTCGCGGGCTTGCTCGTCGTCCAGCAATGCCAGCGGATCGACCTCGGGCAACTCCAACCGAAAGTCGCGCTTCATCAACTCCCGCAGGCAAAAGTTGGGGGTGATTTCATCCTCATAGAGCGACAGCTTCCAAGGTGCGGTGGCTCCGATTCGTTCCAGACAAACCGGAACCAGCAGCAGCGGTGAGAGCCGTGGTTCATCGCTGTGCTCCGCCTCAAACTATTTGAGGAAGCCGAACGCGACGAACAACACGTTGACGCCCTGCTCGGACAATGACGTGCGGGCGTTCAAGGACATCCGGTTCAGCCGGTTCCACAACGCGCGATCTTGCAAGTCGGTCAACAGGTGATTGGAAGACAACGCTCGCGATTCCAGGCACTGCTCCAGCGTGATGCGTGGCTCGATGGGTGGCGGACCATCCCTCTTCGATGCGAACAGCGATAGCTGCGGCGGTGCGTTGTTGTCATCACCGGACTCGTTCGCATCGGGGACCAGTTCGCGTTTCCACGCGAACGTCAAATCGGCCCCGCCGAGCAGGCCGCTCCAAACCTGGCCGGGCGATGGATGCTCCAGACGAATTGCGGTACGCGGTCCAATCTTGCAACTGACGAGTTGATTCCGGTTCGTGAGATCCAGCAGCTTCCGCCGTCACTCTTCGATGCGTCCGAGAAGATCATTGGCCATGCCGCGTTCGTCTTTGCCCC
>CAIWEX010000015.1 GCA_903911795.1 uncultured Schlesneria sp. | reverse complement strand
TGTCAGATCTGTTCATGCTGCTGAAAGAAGACCTGCCCGCAGCAAGACGGCCACACCTCAGCCGCGTGAAGTCAGAGGCTGGCCATGTCTACGAGTTTTCAGCCTCGGCTCCCATGATGTACTGGACTTGGCACTTTCATGATGAGTAGCCAGATCAAAGGCAGATTGATTTTTTATGAGTTTCTTGAAATCATGTGCACACATCAAATTTGACCTTTGTGTTATTCTCGCTGACTGCGTCTTTCTCAATCGTCTTTCTCAATCGTCTCGTATTGTCATTCTTCAATCAGGAGTATGTGCCGTGAATTCGAACGTACATCGTCGACGGCTACTGCACGACCAGCGAAAGGGGTTCTGGGGATTCACCCTGATTGAACTGCTTGTTGTGATTGCCATCATCGCCGTGCTGATCGCATTGCTGTTGCCCGCAGTGCAGCAGGCTCGCGAAGCAGCCCGGCGGACGCAGTGCAAGAACAATCTGAAACAGCTCGGTTTGGCAATCCACAACTATGCGGATGTCTACGGTCAGCTTCCGATCGCGCGTCAGATCAAAGGGAGCGAACTGGTCGGGATGCTCCCCTATATGGATCAGGCACCACTGTACAATCAGATCGATTTCAACGGTGGCGTCTTCAACCAGACGATCAATGGCAAGATCCTGGATGCATACATAATTCCAGGGATCCAGTGTCCGAGTGAACCACAGAATGTGATGTCTCCTGCCGGCCGCGCCAGTTCGAACTATTCGTTTTCGATGGGAGCCCAACAGGTCCAGGCAACAAACGGATGCAATCTGAATACGGTTGTGTCGGCGTATCCGGCCCCCTTCGATCCTGACGGGGATCGCGAAGATCCCTTTCAGCGTGGCAACGTTCGATCTGATAATGGCGACGGCAAGTCGATTTCCGGAGTCTTCGGGCGGGGATGGAATTCCAGTTGGTCTGCGAAAATATCGAATATCACTGACGGAACGAGCAACACGATCGCTATGGGTGAAGTCCGATTTTTCTGCAACAAGTGGAATTGGAGTGACGGACGGGGCTGGGCGAACGGCGACTCACACTGGTATGCCACTGCTGCACCGATCAACTTTCCGACCTGCGCAGATTCAGCAGGGTTTGGTGTTGGTACGTGTAACATGAATCAGGATAACTGGAATTCGCAGTTTGGCTTCAAGTCGAAGCATGTCGGAGGAGCTCACCTGCTCCTTTGTGATGGTTCGGTGCGTTTCGTCAGTCAGAACATCGACATGTTTACTTATCAAAAGCTGGGGGATCGCTCCGACGGTCAAGTTGTTGGTGAGTTTTAGTCTCTGATCACTCATGGGATGGCCGAGCTTGGACAGGGCTGGGTTGGGAAGCTCCGGTGGTGACTTTGTTTTCCGGGGCTTCGCGAAGACGCTCCAGCCCCGGCCACCCAGTCTGAAAAACTTCGGTTTGAAAAATGGCGATGGTCATGTCAGTTTTTCCACGGGAACTCATGACCATCAAAGAGACTCGATTCGTGTCTGTTGAAAGGGAATTGCTCCAATGGTGGCTAAGTATTCACGACGGTCTGTTTTGCTGGCGACAGTCATTGCTGCTTTGGGTTGTGGGGGATCTGGATTGCCAGAAACTGTTTCAGTGACTGGTACTGTCACTTACCAGGGGAATCCCGTTTCTGATGCTCAGGTTGTCCTGAACAGCACCGATCCCAAGGGGAAGCCGGCGACGGGGGCGACTGATGCTCAGGGAAAATTCACGGTCCAGACCTACGTCAGCCCCACAGCACAGGCCAAGGGAGCAATTCCGGGGCAGTACAAGGTGACGGTCACAAAGATCGAGCAGTCCAAACAGTCATCGGAAGAGATGATGAAGGCTGCAAGCTCCGGGCAGCCCGCCATGCCCAAGAATCTGCTTCCCAAGAAGTATTCAGTTGAGTCATCGACTGACTTGACTGCAGACGTCAAAAAGGGAATGGGGCCGCTGTCGTTTGCTTTGACTGACTGATCGCGAACCGACTGATCAGGGAGTTGCGGAACCTGCCACGCGTACAATGCGGTCTCGACCTTCAATCGCGATCCACTGGGTATTCGTGGGCAGGTTGCGAAACGACTGTGATTTGCCATTCGACCAGATAATGCGGAGTTCGTCCACGTTGTCGGAATCGGCGATTCCGAAGATCAGGCGGCGCTCATTGCTGGCCTGGTATCCATCGCCTGCCAGAAGTTGATAGTGCGCGCTGCGGCCGCCAATGCGGACTTCAATTCGAGTTCCGATGGCATCGCGGTTGGAATCGACTCCGCGTAATCCCAGCGATAGATACGCAGCCGCTTTGACGGTACGGTTTGTCAGCAAGGCTGTCGGTTCACCGAGATGGCCGATGACAAGATCGTCCAGCCCATCTCGGTTCCAGTCCAGTCGAGCGACCGATCGGCCCAGATGCATTGCTTGAAAATAGGGGCCCAGTTGCTTCGCAGGCAACTCGCGAAAGCGTCCATTGCGCCGATTGCAAAAGAACTGCGGGGGCATCCGATAGGGGATTCCGTTTCTCGAAAAATCGTCGATGTGCCCATTCGCCACGAACAAGTCGGGCCAGCCGTCCAGGTCCGGATCAAGAAACTGCGTCCCGAATCCCAGCATCAAGTAACCCGCATCCTTGATCCCTGAAGTGGCAATGATGTCTGTGAACTGCCCGACGCTGGTCTGCAGATATAGATTATTGTATTCGCGTTCGAAATTCGTCACGAACAGATCAAGCCGGCCATCCTGATCGGCATCGCCCGCGGCGATTCCCATGGATGCCTGTGGCTGGCCGGAGGCATTGAAGGCCAGCCCCACCGCGATTCCCTGTTCATCAAAAACCGGGGTGTCGTGTCCTGTCGGTGTCTGATTGCGAAAGTAGAAATTCGCCGTCGTATCATTGGCGACAAACAGATCGAGCTTCCCCCGCCCTTCGAAATCCGCCGCGATGATTCCCAGGCCACGTCCGGTTGTATCACGAACACCACTGACTAGCGTTAAGTCTTCAAACGTGCCATCGCCACGGTTCACATAGAACCGATCCGTCGCGGGCGTAAACTCCTGCGGATAGCAAAGACGCGGAGAACCATCAGCGTCATGGCAGATTCGGTCGAAAACATCGGAACCCGCGATGTAATTGACAACATACAGATCCGGGTAACCATCAGAATTCACGTCTGCCAGTACACAACTCGTGGACCAGTCGTCACCCGCCGTTCCCGTATTGACTGTCACATCCGTAAAGGTGCCATCGCCGTTGTTCTGCAGAAAGCGATTTGGACCGATATTCGCCACATACAGATCAGGAAAACCATCTGCGTTGAAGTCGCCGACAGTTGCTCCCTGGCTGAACCGATCCTCAACAATTCCACATCCGTCTGTGACATCGTCAAACCTCAGGCCAAGGATGTTTCTGTAAAGTCGATCGAGGTGCTCTCGCTGTCCAACCTGCCACGGCCAGCGGCAGCCTTGTGTCAGATAGAGATCAGGCCATCCATCGACGTCGAAGTCGATCACAGCCACGCCGCCACCGGTGAACTCATACGATCTTTCACCGGACCCGTCGTGGGGACTGTTGAAGTACGTAAACTGCAGACCTGCGTCGCGTGAATTCTCTTCGAATTGAATCGTCGCTACTGATGGCGATTGTTCGACCGAGTCCCGCGGGGTTTCATCGTGAAGTGGCTTCAGAACCGGCAGAGGAAACGACGACAGCTCCAGATCAGTCACGGGGTTCATTTCCGCAAGGACACGGTCGGGGCGTTCGGAATCGAGTCGCGTGCGCAGGCGTCTGGAATGATTCCACGCCCATTCCAGTTTCGGGTCGATTGCCAGAGCCATGCGATACCAGCCCCAGGCTTCCCAGAGTCTGCCCAAAGCTTCGGTCTGTTCGGCAGCCTGACGCATCAGGTCAATGTGCTGACGGTTGTCCTGAATCAGATGCAGCGTCCGCAGTAACTGGTCCAGCCGTTTCGAACGCTCCAAGCATGAAATGGCGACAGAACCATGCGATTCACGATGCAGCAATTGAGCCAACTGGTAGATGGCGTATTGTTGATCAGGGTTCAGGCGTATCGCTTCCGCAAAACAGCGTATGGCGCTGCGGGGATCTTGCTGAAGCATCATCCATCTCCCGCGGACCATCCACAGATCTGGATAAAGATCTCG
The DNA here is from genome assembly GCA_903911795.1 of uncultured Schlesneria sp. Classification (GTDB taxonomy): domain Bacteria; phylum Planctomycetota; class Planctomycetia; order Planctomycetales; family Planctomycetaceae; genus Schlesneria. The sequence continues at coordinate 2,115 of CAIWEX010000015.1, read as the reverse complement.
TTCGGCAGTCGATGTGGCATGCCAGCGAAGGAAGTCTTCCGCCGCTCGTCGACTTAACTGTTCAGTCTCCTTCGTGGGGCTGTCGAGTTCCTGAAGGTCCAGTGCCGCCAGGCCGAGTTGAATTCCGGCTTCGACAGACTCGGGATGAGCGTTCACAAGTGGGATCAGTTGTCGTGCGGCCTGGATGGAGTCATGCCGGGCGAGTTCGCGAACGGCGCGTGCCAATTGCAGACCCAGGCCTGCAGGGTCGAAATTCCACGATTCCAGAATCGAATCGTCACCCACGATCATCTGTAGGTTTCCCAGCCATAACAGCAGATCGACGGAAGGCTGATTTCGCTTGAGCAGTTCGATGAGATGCGGCATCGACTCCCACCGACGTCCTTCACACGCCAGCAGGAACGCCAGCCGGGTGTGGGTGGTTTGTGGTGCTTCTGGATCGATCATCAGCTGTCGCCGAAAACAGATCTCAGCGGCATCGACGACTCCCGACTGAAACAGCATCTCCGCAATCACACCCATCGTGTGCGCCTCGTCGGGCAGTGGAAGAGTGTTGCCGACATCCTGCTGAACAAACCTGTTCAGGTATTCTCTGGCATCGTCGATTCGTTCGAGCTTTGCGGCGAGTCGCAGAGCATGCAGCAGCGTTGCCCGATCACGAGGATTCTGTTTGAGCAGCTTGTTAACAATTTCCGCGGCCTGATCCAGTTCCCCAGCCACCTCTGCCTGATCTGCCAGCGACGTTAATTCCGTCGTTGACGGAGGGGCGAGGCTGGTGAAGAACCATGCTCCGATCACCACCGCCAGGCCAATGATGACGATCCACATCAGCGAGGGAATTCGAGTTGGTGACGGCTGCGAGAATGAGGTAAATGTCATTCGGCGACTCGATGAAGATCACGATCAGAGAAATCGTCTTTTTCAAACCACGGCTTTTCACGGCCGAAAAAAGCTGACCGGGTGGCCGGGGCTGGAGCGTCTTCGCGAAGCCCCGGAAAACCTTGTCGCGCCAAGTTTCGATTCGCCATTAATCCGAAGAAGCTGAATCCCTCACCCACAATTCAGTGGAATTACATCATCCGTTCCTGTGAAGTGAACTCACGAAACAGAGTATAGTGTTGGTATGATGGTGTCGAACGAGTCACTCTGGAGTTTCCTTGTGCATTGCCGTGGTTTCCAGGTACCGAAGATATTTTTTCTGGCTGTGCTGCTGGCACTGGTCCCGGGCTGCCATGGTTCCAGTGCGCCGACGCCTGCGACCAGCACTCCGCAGCCCCGCGCCGTCGAAACGTCGTCCACAGAACTCGCGGCACCGCAAATCAAAGACGCGGATAACGCGATCCAGAATGGTTCGCCAGTGACATTTCTCGAACATCCCCTGAATGACGATGCCAGCTATTCGAACGGATCTGCTGCCAGCATCAACAGCATTGTCGAAACGCTCGGTGGGGGAGTTGCCACATTCGATTACGACCGCGACGGAATCATCGACCTGTTTTTCGCAGGTGGTGGACGCTTTACGTCGTCGCCTGCTGCGGAAGGTCTGCCTTCGCGATTGCTGCGAGGCGACGGTTCTGGTCGATTCAGACTTGTTAGTGCGGGAGCAGAAGCGTCGCGGTATTTCTCGCACGGCTGCTGGGCTGCCGACATGGATCACGACGGATTTGGCGATTTGCTGGTGACGGGTTATGGAGGTCTGCAATTGCTCCATAACCAGGGTGATGGAACGTTCGTCCCTGCCACCGAAACCGCTCGCCTGATCGATTCCGCGTGGAGTACTGGTGCCGCCTGGGGGGATGTCAATCGCGACGGAAACCTGGATCTGTACGTGGCTCACTACGTCGACTGGAGCTATCAGAATCATCAGGCCTGCGACGATCCGAACGGCGGACGGACAGAAATCTGCGGTCCCAAGCACTATGGCGCTGTCGATGATCGACTGTTCCTGTCGAACGGTGACGGCACGTTTGACGATGCGACGTCTTTCGCAGGCCTGGTTCACGGCGGAAAAGGGTTGGGCGTGGTGATGGGTGACTTCGATTTGGACGATGACCTGGATGTCTATGTCGCCAATGACACGACCGAAAACTTTCTCTATTTGAATCGAGGCGACGG
>CAIWEX010000014.1 GCA_903911795.1 uncultured Schlesneria sp. | reverse complement strand
GTTCTGGCAGCAACGCGCACGGGGTGGGCTGGTGGTCCTGTTGTATCTTCCCCTGTACGTTGGTTGCCTGGCGATCTGGCCGTGGCGACACGAACGTTTTCTGTGGCCGCTGCTCCCTTTGCTCTGGGCCTTTTTTCCATCAGGCTGTGCTGCCGTCGGGCAGCTCAGCCCTGCGAAGATGCGAGTCGCATGCGGTTATCTGATCGTGGCCTTACTTGCGGCACTCTCGGGATGGCAGGTCTCTGGAGAGATGTCGCTCGTGACAACGAATCAGCGTTTTCTCGCGAATCGAGACGAGTTCTCTCGCAGTGAAGCCCCTGGATTCTATTTCAGTGACTGGCGTCTGGCCGGTCGCTGGATCAAGGAAAACACACCCGCAAATTCGCGACTGCTCGCCTGGCAGGCGGCGGTGGGAGGAACGGCTCATCGATTCCAGCGACGGGTTCAGTTTGAAACTCTGGATCCCGAAAAAATCCGCAGCCAGATCTCCAGCTTCCCGGCTCGATACCTGGTGATCGCCAATTGCCAGTTCGGACTGGGATTCGGCTGGCAACAGGTCTTCGCCGACCCTGAATACAAACTGACTCCAGTTTACAATGATCGAGGAGTTGTCGTGCTGGAGGTCAGTCCGAACCTGACAGGAACGATTGATTCTGCCGCCTATCGGAAATGGGTTGACGAGCAACAGTTGGAGCTTGACCGAGTTCTGTCGCAGCATCCTGATCGGATCGATCTCTTGATTCGAAAGGCCGATCTGCTGCAGGAACAAGGGGACAACCCGCAGGCCATCAATGTGCTGAAGGATTTGAATCAGCGTGGAGTGATCACGGTCAAAGTCTGTTCGTCACTGGGCTGGCTGTATCTGACGGAAGGCCGGTACGAACTGGCAATCCAGTTTCTGGAATTAGCACGCGGCTTACCCAATGCAGAACCCGTGGCACAATCGCTGGCTGAGGGAGCACAGCTGGCGAGGGAGCGAATGAATCAGGCCGCTGATCAGTCACTCGATGAATTGCACGAGCGGTCGATCCGTCGCATCCGGAGCCGAGTGACTTCGTTGCAGTTTCCAGCAGCCGAACGGGAAGTGAATCTGATACTGGAAAAGTCGCCCGACCATGTGGCCGCGAATTATTGGCGTGGCTACTTGTGGCATCTGACTGGTGATCTGGAAAAGGCCGAAGCCGCGTACGACCGCGCCGCGAGACTCGGCTCCACTGATGCTGCTGGAAAGCTGCACCTGTTGCGACTGGCGCGAACCGTCGCTGAGGAATCGAATTCGACCTTGGCGGAGGATGCTTCAGAAGGAACTAAGAACCTGCAGCAGCATCTGGAACTGGCAAAACTCTACACCGAACAGGGGTGGTCTGGGCGATCGATCACCGTTCTGAAGGGGGCTCGCATGCGATTCGGGGATCGGCCAGAGATTCTCGTCCCGCTGGCGGAACTGTATCTGAACTTTGCCCGCCCGGACCAGGCACTACCACTCTTGAAGATCGCACACGAAGCATGGCCACATGAAAAGTCTGTGCGGCAGGCTTTGGCCGTGGTCGAAGGGGCATTACGCGAGCCGCAATTTCCGTAGGGCGTCGTTTGCCAGGAATTACGGTAGTCATCGGCATTTCGTCTTGTCGAAGCGTGTCATTCTTCTTGGGCTGAAGGCCCAAAAGAACAAAGCACAGGGCTTTCAGCCCTGTGAACGGGAAGCAGGGCGAAATGTGCGACCTGAAAGGTCGCGAGAGGACTTTGTTCGGAGTTGCATGACTTAGATTTCTTGCGACCTTTCAGGTCGCCCTCTCCGGTTCTGTCTACGGTCACAGGGCTAGATGCCCGGTGCTTTGTGCTGGCGGGCCTTCAGCCCAAGAGGCTGACGACTGCGACATCGCCAGCTACCCAACTCATTGCAATCCCCATCGTACTTCCGTCTTGAATTTGGGACTTCTTTCCGCATCCCTCGCCAGCCTCGCCGGTGACTGTGTATCGTCACTCCCGGGCCGTCCTTCCACGGAGAGGAATATCTCATGACACTACCAGTTGAACATCGCGATTTTACTCGATCCCGTCTGCACGAAGATGAACTGGCTGCAGACCCGTTTGTTCAGTTCCAGAAGTGGGTGGATGACGCTGTTGCGGCCCACATTTTTGACTGGGAGACGATTACCGTCGCCACGGCGACTCGTGACGGTGTTCCGTCGGCGCGAACATTGTTTTTGCGAGGCGCGGATGAGCGTGGCTTCGTGTTCTACACGAACTACGAAAGCCGCAAGGGGATGCAACTGGCCGAGAATCCGCGAGCCGCGCTGGTGATTCACTGGCGAGAACTGGAACGACAGATCTCGATCGAAGGAACTGTCGAAAAGATTTCCGCCACCGAATCGGATGCGTACTTTGCCACTCGACCGGAACAGAGCCAGTTGGGAGCATGGTCATCACGTCAAAGCCAACCGCTCGATTCTGCAGAAACTTTGTCTCAACGCGTGGAGGAAAATCGCCAGCGATTTGCTGGCGGTCCCATTCCCCGTCCCCCTCATTGGGGGGGCTATCGCGTTGTTCCTGATCGCATCGAATTCTGGCAAGGAGGTCCCGGTCGACTGCACGATCGGTTTGTTTACCTGCGTGAAGGGGATGTCTGGAAGTGGAGTCGCCTGAATCCCTGATCAGGAAGTTGACTGGGCGGCTGTGATCGGCCCACTTCTGCGATCAGAACCAGTCGAGAACAACCTTCCCGCAATCGCCTGACAGCATGGCATCGAATCCCTTTTGGAAATCGGTGTAGTGGAACCGGTGCGTGATCACGGGCTTGATGTGCAGGCCACTCTGCAACATCACGGTCATCTTGTACCAGGTCTCATACATTTCCCGGCCGTAGATCCCCTTGATGGTCAGCATGTTGAAGACCACCACGTTCCAGTCGATTGCGATTTCTTTCTCAGGGATCCCCAACATGGCGATTTTGCCACCGTGAGCCATATTGGCAATCAGGCTATTGAACGCTGAGGGATTCCCGGACATTTCCAGTCCGACATCGAAGCCTTCTCGCATACCGAGTTCCTGTTGAACCGTTTCGAGTTTGGTCTCGCGAGGATCGATGGCGCGTGTGGCTCCCATCTTCATTGCCAGTGATCGTCGGTAAGGATTGGGGTCGGTGATCACCACATGCCTCGCACCGGCGTGACGGACGATCGCAGCAGCCATGACGCCGATGGGTCCAGCCCCCGTGATCAACACGTCTTCGCCGAGGACGTCGAAGCTGAGTGCAGTATGCACGGCATTGCCGAATGGATCGAAAATCGCAGCCACTTCCTGATCTATATCGTGAGCATGGTGCCAGACATTCGTCATGGGCAGCGAGAGGTATTCTGCAAACGCCCCGGGCCGGTTGAC
>CAIWEX010000013.1 GCA_903911795.1 uncultured Schlesneria sp. | reverse complement strand
CGATCTTCAGCACGAAGAACTTCGTCCAGTGAGCTTAGTACCGAAAAGCGGCCCGGCTTGCTTCAAGCCGGTGGCTGATGGCCCAGAATACTTGCCGCCAGTACTTCATTCGAGATGACGCCGAAGCTGAATAGTCGCCGGGCTGAGGTTTCTAGTGCTGCGCACCCTGAGGGGCAGTTATCAATTACTGACGTCAGTCGACAACCTTGATCAAAACGAAAAGACCCACGAGACGGGAACGTCACGTGGGTCTTTTTTTGTGCGAATCCAGCGCTGCAATCGGAAGCCGATTACTTCGCTTCGCTGTCTGCGGCCTTGGAGGCTTTTGCTTCCTTCGTGGCTGGCTTGGCGGCCGCCTTGGCAGGAGCCTTTTCGGCTGGCTTTTCAGCGGACTTCTCAGCAGTGGCGGCAGGAGCTGCAGCCGGAGCCGGGGCGGCGGCTGGGGCAGCTGCTGTCGGAGCACTTGCTGGTGTCGACAGTCGCTTGGCCTGATAAGCCTTGATGACTTCGTCGGTAATATCCACGCCTGGATCAACCGTCAGCAGCAAACCTTCGTTCTTCGGAATGACGACGCTCAAGCCACGCTTGGCAGCGGCTTCCTGAATGATTGGCTTCAGATCGGCGCGGAACTTGGCAACCTGGATCTGTTGCAACTGGCCCAGTTGTGCACCGGCCTTGTTCTGGGCTTGAGCCAGAATGTTGCTGGCGTTCTGTCGAATCTGCATGAATTCACGCTTGGATTCTTCAGGAGCCTCGTCGCCCTTTTCCTTGATATCTTTCAGGCGAGTCTGCAGTTCCGTCTCGGCCATGTTCTGGAACGTGACGAGTTCTCGCTTGTAGGCACTTTCCTGAGCCTGGAGTGCTTCGCGCATTTCGAGGCTTTTACCGGTTTCGGCGGCAACCTTATCCAGATCGACGACCGCAATACCGCCACGGGATGAAGATCCGCCAGACTGCGTCCCGCAGCCAATTGAACTGATCGTCGCACCAATCAACGCGAGACATACACCAATCTTGCGCATCCAACTCTCCTTCCTTGGAATCTCTGGGTTCGGCCGAATCTGCTCGGCCAGTGCCGGATGTTAGGTGAAAGTGTCGGAATTGGTAAACCCCAAGAATTTTGCTTCTTCTGTTGCGACAAAAGACACCGGGGGGATACAAGGGTTTTGCCCGACAAAACTGTCGAAGGACCGACTCATGAGCGCACTGCTGGAAATTGAGAATCTCAAGACCTACTTCCATTCTGACGCCGGCACCGTCAAGGCGGTCGACGACCTCTCGGTCAAGATCCGGCCGGGCGAAACACTGGGCCTGGTTGGCGAATCGGGTTCCGGAAAATCTGTCACGTCGCTGACGATCATGCGACTGCTTCCCGATGTGGGGGCGAAGATCGCTGGTGGCAAGATTTCGTTTCTTGGTCGCGATCTCGTACAGATAACACGTGCTGAAATGCCCGGCATCCGCGGCAAAGACATCGCGATGATTTTCCAGGAACCGGGGACGTCACTCAATCCGGTATACCGGGTCGGTGATCAAGTCGCCGAGGCAATCCTCCTGCACGAACCCTTAACGCGTGCCGAAGCTCGCCAGCGAGCGCGCGATCTGTTTGTCGAAGTCGGAATCCCTGACCCCGACAGGTCACTCAATAAATATCCGCATGAAATGTCGGGTGGCCAGAAACAGCGGGTCATGATCGCGATGGCTCTCTCGTGCAATCCCAAGCTGTTGATCGCAGATGAACCGACGACGGCACTGGATGTCACGATTCAGGCTCAAATTCTGGATCTGATTCGACGGTTGCGCGATGAACGCGGAATGGCGATTCTGTTCATTACACATGATCTGGGAGTGATTGCAGAAATCGCGGACGAAGTCGCAGTGATGTACCGCGGGAAACTCGTGGAATACGACACGGTTCGCAACGTCTTTTCCAACCCTCAACATCCGTACACCAAAGGCCTGCTGGCCTGTCGACCGCGCCTGGATACCACCCGCCGCCGATTGCCCACGGTCGCTGATTACATGCAGACCACCACCGACGCAATGGGCCAGATCGTCATCACGGAAAAGGAGCTCACTGCTGAACGCCTGAAGGAGATTGAAGGGCGGGGGCGCGGTCGGCTGTTGCATCCGCGGCCGGATGCGAATCCGATTTCAGCATCAAAGGATGGGCGGCAGGCTTCAGTCCTCCCAGGAACTCAACCTCTGTTGCAGGTCAAGGACCTGAAAGTGCACTACCCGATCAAGTCCGGGTTGCTGCGTACCGTCGTCGGGCACGTCAAAGCGGTGGATGGAATCAGCTTCGATGTCTACAAAGGTCAGACCCTTGGTCTGGTCGGAGAATCAGGGTGCGGCAAGACTACTACCGGTCGAGCCATCCTGCGACTGATTCCGATGACCAGCGGAAGTGTCACGTTTGAAGGGATGAACTGGGCTGAATTGCGGGGCGCCGAGTTGCGTCGTCAGCGCCGCCGGATGCAAATCGTCTTTCAGGACCCCTACAGTTCGCTGAATCCCCGGTTGACTGTGGAAGCGATGCTGACCGAGGCCATGAGTGTTCACAGCCTGGGAAAAAGTACTCAGGACCGGCGCGATCGAGCGGCCAGTCTGCTGGAAGAGGTCGGTTTGATGGCGGAGCATCTGGTTCGCTATCCGCACGAATTTTCCGGGGGCCAGCGGCAGCGGTTGTGTATCGCCCGTTCGCTGGCGGTCGAACCCGATTTTCTGATTTGCGATGAATCTGTTTCGGCACTGGATGTTTCGGTCCAGGCCCAGGTTCTGAATCTGTTGAAGGATTTGCAGGAAAAGCGTGGACTGACGTACGTGTTTATCAGCCACGACTTAAGCGTTGTGAAGTTCATGTCAGACATGATGGCCGTCATGAACGCGGGAAAAATCGTCGAGTTTGGGCCGTCGGATGAGATTTACGCGAACCCCAGTAACGAATACACCCGAAAGCTGATCGCAGCGATCCCGCAGCCAACGATGTCAGCGATTGAACGACGGGAACGAGCCCGAATAGAGCAACGTAAGAACGGGTAATCACTGGGCCTTGCTCTCTGTCAATTTGTATTGCGATGTCAGAAACTGCCAGCAGCAACTGCAGGCGGAGAGGTTTCTCAAATCGATCCAGTCGTTACAATTGGCACAACTGTCCTGGCAACGATTGTGATTTTCGCCGCAATTCCGGGAACTAACTTCCCAGGTCCGTCGTCTGAGAGTCGGTGATCGTGAACGCAATACCCGACCAAACCCTGATTGACCAGTGCCTGGCTGGTCGACGTGAAGCCTTCGGGCAACTCGTCGAGCGGTACCAGCATCGTTTGTATCATGGCCTGCTGCATGCATTAGGTTCTGCAGAGGATGCTCAGGACATCGCGCAAGAGGCGTTCGTACATGCCTTTGAGAAGCTTGCGAGTTTCAAGGGTGAGGCGGCGTTTTATTCGTGGTTGTTCCGCATCGCTTTGAATGCGTCAGTCAGTGCCCGACGAAAGACGCGACGTATGTCGGCTTCGGTGGAAACACGGCGAGACGAGTCCGGGCTGGAGCCGACGGACGAAAATCCCGCCAGCGAGCCATCTTACGCCATGGATGTCTCGGATCGGCAGCGTCTGGTTCGTCAAGCACTGGCGGAACTGTCCGATGAATTTCGGACGGCTTTGGTGCTAAAGGAAATGGACGGAATGAGTTATGAAGAAATTGCCGAAGTCATCGAAGTCCCCCTGGGGACAGTTCGCAGCCGAATCCACCGCGCACGCCTCGAATTGCGTGCCAAACTTTCCATGCTTCTGAAACCTGAACTTTTGTAGTTTGGAATCCATCCCGTTTTCGGATTTTCCCCCTGTAATCCAGCCTCGCCTGAATCCCGCAAGTTGAGTATTGTTCAAGACGGTATTGTTCAAGACAACCGCACCCCGGTTGTCGGCAGGAAGAACCAAGCATTATGAACCCGCAGAGCTCAGATGAATTGATCTCGGCCTACTTCGATGGCGAAGTATCACCCGAGGAGCGGGCTGCGGTCGAACGTCTGTTGACCGAGAGTGATGATGCTCAACGGGAACTGAATGAGACGTCTCGACTCTCGGCTCTGCTGCATTCGTTTCCGCGAGAATCAGCCCCGGCGGATCTTGCGGGAAATGTCTTGCAGCAGACCAGTCAGTTGGAACTTCCACGCGCGGCCCCGGTCCGTTCGTCGCGGAATGTCTGGCGTGAATGGCGGGCGGCGTTGATTTCGGCGGTCAGTACCGCCGCTGTCTTGATCGTCATCTGGAATATCTTCGATGTTCCGAACGAGGCTCGCCACCCTCTGGCCCAGTTAGATCGTTCAAAAGAGGCCTTGAACGCACCATTTGGCGCGCCGCATTCAATGGGCGTACCGTCTTCGGATGCTGTACCAGCACCAGCCTCGGCTCCCCTGATTGCCGAAGCTTTACAAAAACAGCAGCGATTTGAAATGGCCAAGGCTGGTCCTGCCAAATCTGGTGCTACGGGAATTCCCGGAAGGGATATGAAGGCGGCTTCCGCAGTCGAGCCACCTGTTGCAGTACAGGCAGACCAAACGCTGACGATCGCCAGTGCTGTGCCTGAGCAGAAGCCGGGGGTCGCCAGAAAGATGGCCGCGGTTCCTGCGATTCCAGCACCAGTACGTGCAGCACCGCACGAAGCGGCTGCGATGAGTCTTGCCGAAGCACCGATTGTGGATGTCGAGGAACTCGATTCTGAAGTGAAACTGTCGAATGACAGATTTCTGGAAGGGCTGCAGGCTGGTAAGGTCCTGAAGTATGTGCCTCAACCGGCCGATCCGGCCAGCAATGTGGCCGTTGTCGATTTGCAGGTTGTCGATGTGGATCGTGGATTGGCGGAAATTCAGGTGATGCTGCAACGGCATTCCATTCGCCAGATCAACGATGGCGCGAATCGTGACGGTCGAGCCAAGCAAGAGTCGAAAGAGGAAAAAAAGGAAAAAGCGGCGATAGAGGCGGAACTCGACGAGTTAGTGTTTATTTACGCTTTCGCACCGGGGGAACGGTTGGCTCACGCGCTTCAGGACGTAAACCTGCATCCCGATTTGTTCCCGACGTGGTCCACGGCTCAGCCACTGCAGATTGCCACGAATACTGCTCCGATTGCCGATAAAGCAAAATCGGCTGCGAAGAAGGTGCAGGGGAAGGGACAACCAGGTGATGCGGTCAACGCAGACGGGATCGAATCTTCCGTCAAGCGGGAGCTCGAGATGCCGGAATCACAATTGGCTGTTCAGGCGTTAGCTGTGCGAAATTCGTATCAGAGCCTCCAGTCAAACTCGATCACGAATTCCAACGTCGCAACGAATAGTTTGAAAAGCTCACAAAATGGGATTCGTGCGTTTGGCGGAGCTACTAAAGATTTGCAAATTCCAGACGGGCAAGTTCAAAACGGGCAAGTTCAAAACGGGCAAGTTCCGGTCCCAGAGAATCGAAGTCTGAACATCAGTAACGGAGTTGCAACGGCGCGTCGGGCTGGTCCGATGGCAGGTAATTCATCGGAAGGCTACGAGGTCATTCGAATCCCGACTGTTGAAATGAATGTTTCTGCAAATGAATATTTGACGCGAGGGCTCAATGGGAATGCGGACCGAGTCTTGAACGACAAAGCTCTGGCGAACAACGATCCGGCGAGCCGGTCGGCATCGGGTGGAGGAATGGCCCCGAGATCGCGGGAATCCGAGAATTCCAACGGTTCTGTGAAAGTCCTGTTTGTACTGCATCCGATGCAGACCGAAGCAGACGCGGCTCCGGCCCCCACAAACAATCGTGACAAGCAATAGCGATTCGTGGTGAGTTGCTTGAAGCCTCTCAATATAATTGACCGAATCCTGCCGCTTCGAACGCGGCTGGATAATGTCGAATCTCGGGATGTCCATCCTTGCCGTTCCAGAGAATGGAAACGACGTCAAATCGAGTGCGACGCTGCAGCCACTGGCGTCGCTTCAAGTATGCCAGTGCCGATTGGGTAATTCGTTTCTGTTTCGCAGCAGTCACCGCTTCTGTAGGGTCACCTGCGATAGAGGTCGCTCGAGTCTTGACCTCCACGAATACCACGGTATCGCCATCAACAGCGATCAGATCCAATTCTCCGTGACGTCCGCGCAACTGACGTTCAAGAATGTGAAATCCGCGCCCCTCAAGATACTTCGCGGCGACGGATTCCCCCTGGTCTCCGAGCGACATTGTCTGCTGTCGCGGTCTTCGAAAAAGCGAAAGCCATTGCCACACGATCAGGTCCCTTCAGCGAGTTGCGTCAATTAGATTCTCATTCAATTGGTCAATCGTCAAGATTGCTTCCAGAATGTCGGTTGGGCCTACACGCCGCGATTGATGTACCTGAGTCCCACGCTATACCATTTGGCCACCACTTGCTGATCGCTGAAAGCTGATCGCGCCTTTGTTCGGCGCGGGTCTCCCGACCCCGCCGAAACCGACGACCGAAGGTCTCCTCTTCTGCCTTTTTTCTTCACGACCTGGCAGTCGTACATGCGATGAGCATCAGACGTCCAATTGCAGACGGCTATCTTCACGCAGGAGCGTGAAGGCTGCTTTGGAAAGACCCATGTTCGGTGCGGGTCTACCGTCCGCTGAAATGACCGAAGTCCCTTTCAATGACATGAAAGCCAGAAATGAGCAGGACGATGGAGGGCAGAACGATGAAGAATCAGGACTCCGATTTCTTCCATCGTTCTGCCCTCCATCGTTCTGCCCCACTGAAATTGAATTGGGTGTCACCGGCATCCCAGTGAGCCCAGTGGAATTCAGGCAACGGTGAAAGGGATGCGCTTTCCGCCTATCGCAACCTCTTGCTGATCGCTGAAAGCTGACAGCTATCTTGCTATGATTCCGGCCGAAGGAGAATCACGATGTTGCTCAAATTTGATGACTTACGAATTCCTGTAGCCATGATATTCGGCGGACTGATGCTTTCTGTGGGGTGCAGCAATCCCGGTCGCGTGACACAGGACTCCCCGACACAAAAAATCGATGCGGCTTTGGCCCGGATTTCTGACGAAAGTGAAACCACCATGGAAGAAACCACCGACGAAACACCATCGGCCCCCGTTGACTATAACCCGCTGACTCGCGAAGAAGAGCGAGTCATCATTGGTAAAGGGACAGAACGTGCATTTGTCGGTGAGTACACGACGACCAAGGACCCTGGTACGTACGTCTGCCGTCGCTGTAACGCTCCCCTCTACCATGCTAAAGACAAGTTTGAAAGCCATTGCGGCTGGCCCAGCTTTGACGACGAAATTCCAGGAGCTGTCCAGCGAGTTCCTGATCTGGATGGACGGCGGACGGAAATCATCTGCAAGAACTGCGATGGGCACCTGGGCCATGTCTTCCTCGGCGAAGGCCTGACCGACAAGAATACACGTCACTGCGTGAATTCTCTGTCGATGAAGTTCTATGCCGAAGGAAAGACATTGCCACCGGTGGTCAAGAAGCCGTGACCCGTCATATTCCCTTGAAAGCCAGCACGGGCTTCAGTTCCCGAGTGATGCGAGTCAGTTCACGCTGAGCTCGCATCACTCGATGAATGTCCTTGTAGGCCGAAGGAGCCTCATCACGAAGTACCTCGGCACGTCGCTGATCAAACCAGATCCCTTTCATCTGCTGGTTGAACTCGTGTCGTGAGATGTTCTGACGGGCCAGGTGTCGCGCCAGGGACCGCCCCGCCCCATGTGAACTCGATCGCAATGCCGTTTTTTCACCACGCCCTGTCACATGAAAGCTGTGGTTTCCCATCGAGCCCGGGATCACTCCTGGTTCGCCTTCGCCGGCAGGTAATGCCCCTTTGCGGTGAACCCACAGTTCTTCGCCGAAATGTGTCTCACGCCTGACATGGTTGTGATGACAGTGAATTAACGTGGACCAGTCGAGGCTGGTTGAAAAAATCTCTTGCATCAACGCCTCGACGGCACGAGCCATCGCCAGGCGGTTCTGCATTGCGTATACCGTGGCCCATTCCTGATCCGATAGGTATGCCAAACCCTCAGGGGTGGACGCGCCGAGATACCCCAGCCCAGAACGAGCCTGCGTCGTTCGTCGCAGATGATGTTCGGTGATCGCCTGGCCCATCCCACGCGAGCCGCTGTGTAACATCAGCCATAATCGCTCGTCGACGTCCGACTGTAACTCGACAAAATGGTTGCCGCGTCCCAGCGTCCCCAATTGAAACAGTCCGTCACGGACTTTCAATGTCTCCAGGGTCGAGGCACTCAGGGGCTTTTCGATCAGACATTCAGGCAATTGCTCCGG
>CAIWEX010000012.1 GCA_903911795.1 uncultured Schlesneria sp. | reverse complement strand
GATCGGAATAGGCACCTGGTCCGGCGGCCTGCAAGGCGATCTGATTCAGTCGCTCGACTTGCTTGGCGTCGAGAACTTCCGCCAGTTTTGGCTTGAACTTTTCGGTGACTTTGCGAGTCGCTTCCGTACGCTTGTTCATCGCTTCGGTCATTTTCGCGCGACGTTCTTCTTCAGGAAGATCGCGCAAAGCTGCGAAATCGCCTCCGCCACCAGCACTCGCTTGAATTTCTTCGCGTGCTTCGTCGCCCAGTTTCTTCAACTTGGCAATCTGATCTTCGGTGACGCCCAGTTCTTTCTGAACGGCAGAAATGCCCGCGAGCATCAATCCTGATTGAGGCCCGCCAAATCCACCACCAAAACCGCCGCGGCCACGTCCGCCAGCCCCTCCAGGCTGCGCAAAGGCACTCGTCGCCATCGCTCCCAAAACCGCCAAAGTTGCCAATCCTGTCCCGATGCGCATGGTCCATGCCCCCTTCAAAAATAATGGCCTGACACGATCACGCGTCACACAAGTCACGCGTCGATCGGTTGGTCAAGCAATAAACATCGCCGAAATCTACCGACGTGAACAGGGGAAGATTCTAGACAGGCCTACCTTAACAAGACATGAAGTTATGCCTTGTCGGAAGCCTCTTCCAGTAAGATTCACATTCACCGTTTGTGGCAGGAGGCTGGGACATACCGTCCCGCGTGCAGAAAAACGACCTTGCCAGGTTGTTACGAGCCCATCGTAAGATTTGCTACGTCAAGAGTTACCGAGAAGGACCGAAGGACATGCGTGTATTGTTAGTGGAAGACGAACCAGACTTGCAGCGAGTGATCTGGACTTGTCTGCAGGAAGAGGGGTACGTCGTGGATACGGCTGGAGACGGGGAAGAGGGGTTGTACAAGGCAACCAATTGGGACTACGACGCTGTTGTCCTGGATGTCATGCTTCCCAAGCTGGACGGATGGCAGGTCCTGACTCGATTTCGAAAAGTGAAATCGACTCCAGTCCTTTTGTTGACGGCACGCGACAGCTTGCAAGATCGCGTGAAAGGTCTGGATTCAGGCGCAGACGATTATGTTGTGAAGCCATTCCAACTGGAAGAACTGCTGGCACGGCTGCGGGCACTGATTCGACGCGCGGCCGGTCAATCAACCCCTTCGATAGAAGTCGGTGACACAAACATCGATACCGTTTCACGGACGGTCACACGTGGCGGGGCCATGATTCCGCTGACCGCGATGGAATATTCGCTGGTTGAGCTACTTGCCCTGCACAAAGGGAAACTGGTGACGCGGTCGATGATTTATGACAAACTGTATGACGAAGACGACGACACGCTTTCTAACCTTGTCGACGTCCATGTTTCAAATATTCGCAGAAAACTCGGCCACGAGTTCATCACGACTCGGCGTGGACAGGGATACATGATCAATGATTAGATCGCTTCGCTGGCGTCTGCAGTTGTGGCATGCCCTGCTGCTGACGACAGTGCTGATCATTTTTGGTGGAGTCGTGTATGCCCTGCAATGGGAAACGCGACTGCAACAGACCGACGCGGAACTGGATCGCGTCGCAGCGGTCTTGAATTCTCGTGTCCGAGGTTTATTTCCGGTTCCGCGTGCTCCGATCAACTGGCCGTCGCGACCACCCGGATGGCCTCCGGGACCACCTCGGCCAGACAATGCAGAAGGTGCCGCTGACGCATTGGCACCAGCCAACGTATTTCCCTCACGAGACTCTTCAGGAAATCGGGAAGGGAGATCACGTGGTGCGCCACGCGAAGGAACTCGAGACGGATCTCGCGAGAATCCCAGAGAGAATTCCGAGGATCGCTCGCGTGATACCCGAAATTCTTTCGCAGGAAACCCCTGGTTTGCACCGCCTCCAGGTTTAGCTTTGCCTGAAGAGACTCAACATCTGTTTGATGGCGGAGACGATCGCAGTTTCTACTTCATCATCTGGGATCGAAGTGGCACGATCCTGGAAAAGTCAAAATCCGTGGACGAGATTCCGTTTCCTGATCTGCACGCGAAAGATGGGCTACCCGAGCGGCAGATCCGGACTCGCGACAATCGGCGTGAATTGATTCAGGTCTCCCGATTTGACACGAATCTTCTCGTCGGACGATCAATCAAGCCCGACCTCGCAGCTGTTCATCGAGCAGGTATGCTGTTGACTCTCACCGGGCTTGGTGTGCTCGTCATTGGACTCGCCGGGGGATGGTGGTTCTCGTCACGGGCGATCCGACCGATCACTGAAATGTCTGCAATCGCAGAATCGATTTCGGTGAAGAATCTTTCCACGCGCATCAATGTCCCATCAACG
>CAIWEX010000011.1 GCA_903911795.1 uncultured Schlesneria sp. | reverse complement strand
TGGGTAACATTGACTCCACCCTACATTGAAAACGCCGATTGCCTTGGAGTCCATCGGTGTGCAACTTGCAGATCAGCGGCCTAGCTGCGACAATCACGGAACTCCATCGAAGACAGAGGGTTCTGTCATGACGCTGGACGTTTCGGGCAGGGTGCATTGCTACGCTCCTTTCAGTTGGCATATCGGATATGGACGCTCAGTACACAGTTCTCGCACGGCGGTTTCGACCGCAAACGTTTACCGAAGTCGTCGGGCAAGAGCGGATCGCGCAGACCCTGCGAAACGCCATTCGCGATGGCCGTGTTGCTCACGCGTACCTCTTCACGGGGGCTCGCGGAGTCGGCAAGACGTCAATGGCACGTATCTTCGCCAAGGCCCTGAACTGTCCAAACGCGAAAGACGGTGTCCCCTGTAACGAGTGTGAAATCTGCCAGGGTATCAGCACCGGGCAGGACGTTGACGTCTCGGAAATCGACGGTGCTTCGAACCGCGGGATCGATGACATTCGTTCCCTGCGGGCCAACGTCGGCGTTAAGTCGATGCGTTCGAAGTACAAAGTCTACATCATCGACGAAGTTCACATGCTGACGAAGGAAGCATTCAACGCGCTTCTGAAGACGCTGGAAGAACCTCCCCCGCTCGTCAAATTCATCTTCTGTACAACCGAGCCGAACAAGGTTCCAGACACAATTCTGTCTCGTTGTCAGCGATTCGATTTCGGAACGATCTCGGTCGACAATATTTCGATTCGGCTGGGCCAACTGGCGGAAGCGGAAGGCTTCAAGGTCGATGCTGCCGCGTTGGAACTGGTCGCGCGGCGAGCCGCCGGGTCTATGCGTGACAGCCAGTCGCTGTTTGACCAGTTGTTGGCGTTTGGTGCGGAAGTCATTACCTCGGCGGACGTTCACCGACTGCTGGGGACCGCTCCGGATGATCGAGTTGTCGGGATCATCGACGCCATGATCACACGCGACCGCGCCGGAGCACTCTCTCGCCTGGAAGACGCCCTGAACGAAGGAGTCCAGCTTGAAGCGCTGACGGACCAGTTTGTCGGCTATTTTCGAGATCTGATGGTGACCGCCTGCGGTGCAACCGAGGCGGCACTGTTGAGTGTCGGAACAGATCAACGTCCGAAACTACAGGAACAGGCGGCTCGGTGGGGTTTGCAGACGATCGTCGCTGCGATGCAGATCATGGCAGATACGAAAGCACGCATGCAGCGAGTCACATACGGACGCGCGCTGACAGAATTGGCGATTGTTCGCATTTCCATGCTCGAAGATCTCGATCGACTCGATGAACTGGTTGCAAAGCTGCGGGGCGGGGCAGGGGCCAGCCTGCCATCGGCGGCACGCCCGCCAGGCCCCGCGCCGATCCCTCAGATGGCGACTCAACCCGCTTCCAGCCCGGAGGCGGAAAAAAAAAATGACCTAGGCCAAGGTCGCCCAGCTGCACTGTCGGAACCGTCGCCCGAACCTGCAGCGGACGTGGCTGCTTCCCCCGATGAAGCAGTGCCGTCCGATCCGAAGAAACCGCCTCTCATTGAGTGGAAGCCGGGTTGCGAACAGGAGTTACATCAGGCCATCCTGGAACGACTGACCGATATGACCGGAACTCATTTGCGCCGAGTTTCCAGAACTGCAATTTCCGGACCAACTCAACTAGATTTCTTCTTCCCCGCGAACTATGATCTGGATCG
>CAIWEX010000010.1 GCA_903911795.1 uncultured Schlesneria sp. | reverse complement strand
CCAGTTATTCATCCCCAAACCGCTGTTCCGGGGGTTTCCGCTTCGCTGCAACCCCCGGCTACCTTCTGGGATCGCTTCGCGATCAAGACGAAGTTCTCGGGCTATCTGGGGGCGCGACGAAAGGTTATCACGATTTGAACGTACAAAACTTCCTGTGACTTCGTCACCCCGATAGCCGAAGCGGCAATCGGGGCCACCCTGCGTCACCCTGCGATCAGCCTGACTTCATGTCACCGGCTGTTCCCGAGTTCTGCCGTCCAGCAGGCAGCTGACGTTGACGTCCCCCATGACGTTGATCGTCGTGCGGCATCGGTCCAGGAACCAGTCGACTGTTAACAGCAGACCGATGTATTCCACGGGAAGTTGAACTGCCGTGAAGACGAGTGTCATGGTGACCAGTCCTGCCTCGGGAATCCCGGCGGCACCGACTGACGCGATGATTGATGTAAACACAACCAGCAACTGCTGTGTCAGAGTCAAATCCTGTCCGATCATCTGGGCTACGAACAATGCCGCCATCGCTTCGTAAAGGGCTGTGCCATCATTGTTGAAGTTGGCACCGACCAGTGCCCCCATGCTGGCCGATTCTTCTCGCAGCCCGACTTTTTCTCTCAGGCACGCATACGTCACCGGCATCGTCACCGTGGAACTGCTGGTGGAGAACGCCATGACCAGGGCATCACGCATGCCGCGCAGCATGTCCAGTGGCCGTACCCACGAAAAGAAGCGAATTCGCAGCAGGTACCAGGTCGCTTGCAGAATCAGGGCGAGGATCACCGCCAGGATGAAAGCGCCCATGGCCTTGAACGGACCGAATCCTTCAGTGCCAACAACCTTCGCCACGATGGCAAACACGCCGATCGGGACCAGATGAATAATCCAGTGCAGCACCGTCAACAGGACGGTGTACGTCATTTCGACCAGGTCCTGAACTGTGTTGAGTGGCCTTTGCTTGACGCCACGCAATGCAATTCCGAATGCGACGGCGATGATGATGATCCCGATGATGTTCTGATGGTCCCCCAGCGGGCCAAGAATGCTTTTGGGAACATTCTGAACCAGCAGTTCTACCGGGCTGAGATGATGTTCGCCCGACTTCTTCACCGTCTCTGGCGGTTTGAAATCCGAATGTCCACCCGGTTTGACGAGGTTCGCGACGGTCAGACCGACAATGATTGCCACCGTGGTGTTCAACAGCAGCAATCCCGCCAGACGCAACGCCATCTTCCCGCGAATCTCGGTCGTCATCAGGACATGCGTGACGGCCACGAGAATCAGCGGAGGGGCCAGAGCGCCGAGAAGTTGCAGGATCACCTTGCTCGGAATCTCCATGATGAGCGCCTGCTTGCCCAGCACGAGTCCCGTGATGGCTCCGGCAACCAGCGCCAGCATGATCCGGAAATAAAGCGGCAGAGCATTCCAGCGCTGAAAGAAGCCTGGAGCGTTTGAGGGACCAGTTCCCTGTGAAGTCGCAGTGGATTCATTCACGAATGTGGTTCTTTCCGTCGAGAGTCATTACTTCTGAATCGCGTCGTAAATCAGGCCTTTGACCGCGAATTCCGTCAGAAACGAATAGGGCATGGTTTGTTCGAGCGTAATGACAATCAGGTCATCCTTGGGCGAAGTCCAATAGTGAGTACTCGCCGCACCACCCCATCCGTATTCTCCCACGCGACCTTGCGGGTCCCAGTCCGACATCTTGCTGCGGACCGAGAAACCGAGACCGAAGCCAACCCCTTCTCGCACACTGGTTCCAAACTTGATCCAGCCGATTTTTTCGGACAATTGATTCGTCGTCATCAACGTGACGGACTCACTTTTCAGAATTCGGACTCCATCGAGTTCTCCGCCTCGAGAAATCATCACGAGAAACCGCATGTAGTCGCGTGCCGTTGAAACCAAGCCTCCCCCGGCGGAAAGGAGTTTTCGCCGCTTCAGATATTCGCTGGCCTGAGCCGATTCTTTCAGCGTCAGATTCCCTTTCCCATCGGAATTGTAATTAGACGCGAACCGATCGACTTTTTCAGCGGGAACGTAGAACCCCGTATCCTTCATGTCGAGTGGTTTGAACAGTCGCGCCTGCAGGAACTCGTCCAGCGGCTGTCCAGAGGCGACTTCGATGACTCGTCCGAGGACATCAATCGAGACTCCGTACATCCAGTCCGTCCCAGGAGCAAAAACCAGCGGGACCTTACCCAGCTTCGTGGTCATCGCGGCCAGATCTGCGTCGGCGTCGAGTACTTTCAATTCACGGAATTTGCGGTCGGAGATTTCATTTCCTGAAGCACCGTAGCTGAGTCCTGCCGTATGCAACATCAGGTCCTGGACAGTCATTTCCTTTTCGGGAGTGAAGCTGCCGTCTTTTCCGTGAACCTGACAGCCTTTCAACTCTGGCACGTACTTGGAAACGGGATCATTCAAACCGAGCTTTCCCTCGTCGCACAGGATCAATGCCCCGACGGTGGCGATGGCTTTGGTCATCGAATAGATCCGGACCACGGCGTCATCTCGCATCGGCTTCCCGGATTCCAGATCCATGAATCCCTGCGATTTCAGATGGGCAATTTTGCCATGCCGGGCGATCATGACGATGGCCCCTGCCAGCTTTTTTTCCTTCAGCAGGCTTTCGATGGCAGCATCGACCTTCGCCAAACCTGCAGCCGACAGCCCAACCTCTTCGGGCTTTGCCACCGGCAATTCACCGGCAACGGTCACGCAGACCATCACGCAGACAAGCATCGGAAGCTGTAATACACATCTCAGCATTTCAATGATTCCAGAAATTCACGAGGCGATAAAACACGTCAGCCGCGACGCGCGGGTGTCTGGATTCGACGAGACCTTGTCTCATGAAAGAGACATTGTCCCGTGAACCAGATGCGGGCGCGTCGCAGCTGATGTTCGAACGACGATTCAGTAAACAGGCCTCTACCAGCCCAGCGACATGTTTGTTTCAACGGCGCGTTGTGCTTCGTGGAGATCAGCACCCGTGTCCTGCATGTACAGGCGAATGGCGTGCAATTTGTCTCCCTTGGCTCGACTCAGGCAGTCTCGTGCCTTGTCGCACGGTTCCACTGCACCTTCGATCCCCAGCATTCGCTTGGAAATGACCCAGACATCACGTGGCCGCTTGGCGACTCGTTTAACTTCCTCTTCGGGATAGTTCTCACGAGTGATCGCCTCTGCCGCTGCCTGGCTGTCTGCCCAGGCGATCATGATGTGTGCGTTCGTTTCGATTTCGTAAAGGGCCATGACCTCACCTCGGTTTCCACAAGAGTACGGGACTGAACCGGGAACTGCGACGAAACGTTGCAGACTGCGCGGCAGTATACCCACATGATTTGCACGTCGTCCAGAATCACGACCATCGATCTCGTTGTTATTCTGCATCGTCGGGGTGGCCGGGTCTGAAGGCTTTGCGGAAGGCCCGGAATTCTTGATGTGACCGCATACACCGTTCACGGGGCCATCCGCTTCGCTCCTGACCCCGCCACCCAGCCGAGAATTGTTGTTGGGCCGGCGCGGCGAAGCGTCACTGGTCCCCCCCTACTACCTGCACAGCGTCCCCAAAAGGCATTGGCCCTGCTATCGATCTCGTAGTTATTCTGTATCGTCGAATGTCGACTTCTTCCGCAGCAGATGATGATAGCTCTGTGCGAACCGATGCGATTCGTCACGGACATACTGAAGCAGTCGCAGAGCAAACGAATGTTTGCTCAAAATTCTGGGTTCAGAGTCACCCGGCAGAAAGATCTCTTCCTCCCGCTTGGCCAGCGAACAGACAAACGGTGCCGTGACACCAATACTGGATAGCGCAGCCATGGCCGCGCCGAGTTGTCCCTTGCCACCATCGATCAACAGAATATCGGGAAAGGCTTCCCCTTCCTGCTGCAACCGGCGGAAATGTCGACTGACAACCTCACGCATCGACGCAAAATCGTCGACGCCGTCGACTGTACGGATCTTGAACCGCTTATATCCGTGCTTGAACGGCAAACCATCGATGAATTGCACGCAACTGGCTACAGTCTCGCCCCCCTGCAGATGGGCGATATCCATCCCTTCGATCCGCCGCGGCAGGTTTGGTAATTCAAAAATCTTTTTCAGGCCGAGCAGACCGCGACGCGGATCGACCTGGAAGACTTCCGGCTGGGCATGCTGTTTCAAGTCGCCTCGCAGATTCAAGTTTTCCAGAGCCTTGATCTGATCTCGCAGCCGTGCCGCCTTTTCGAATTTCAATTCGGCGGCGGCCGCGGTCATTTCCTCTCGCAATTCACGAAACAGTCGTTTCTTCTTCCCTTCCAGAAACAGCCGCAGCTTGCGAATGTCACGCCGATAGTCCTCGCGACTGATCCGCAGATTGCAGGGAGCCGTGCATTGATTGATGCTGGCCAGCAGACAGGGGCGAAACCATCGCCAGCGGTCTTCCGCTTCCTTGATGTCGAGCGAACAGTTTCGGAATCGAAAGACCTGCTGCAGGACGGCAATCGCCCCTCGCAGTTTTTTCGCATTCGTAAATGGCCCGTAGAGCTTCGTCCCGCGTGAACGGGGCTTGCGAGTGAACTCGACACGCGGAAATTCCTCGCGGATGAAGATCTCCAGATAGGGAAACGTCTTGTCGTCTTTCAGTTCCTTGTTGAACTGAGGCTGAATATCCTTGATCAGGCGTGCTTCGAGCAACAGGGCATCGACTTCGCTGTCGACAGGAATGAAATCGATGTCTTTGATTTCCGGGACCAGATTGGCGGTCCGAAAATCCTCGGCCGCCTGTTTCGTGAAATAGCTCGAAGCCCGGTTTCGCAGGTTGACCGCTTTTCCAACGTAGATCACGCGTCCCCGAGCGTCTTTCATCAGGTAGACACCCGGCGACGTCGGAAACGTCCTCACCTTCTCGCGGGGATCAATCGGTTCGCTGGATTCAGTCGGTGCTGTCATAGGATCGACGGTGCTGGAATGAAAAATCCCGCTCGCGGTGGAATTCGGAAATCGACACAGAATCGTAGTGGTAGTGGCGTGCCGCTCGGTTCGTCAATGATTATAGTCGCAAATTCAGGAGGAATTGCCATGAACACTCGACGAATCCATTTTCTGACTGCACTGATCTGGTTGACGTTGTCCGTCGGAAGCTTTGCCGCGGATGATTTTCCGAAGGAACTGACGTCATTCGAGCCCATCGCTGCGAACCCGGTTTTTACAGGGGCGGGCGATGGCAACTGGGACGTGAAGATCCGCGAGCGAGGCTGGATCATCCGCGACAGTCGCCAGTGGCGGATGTGGTACACCGGCTACGATGGGACTCGCCCCGGAAAGAAGATGCTCGGCTACGCAACTTCTCATGACGGCCTGAAGTGGACGCGGCATCCTGCGAACCCGATCTACAGCGAACATTGGGTCGAGGACATCTGTATCGTCCCTCATGAGCGAACGCTGTACATGTTTGCCGAAGGGGAACAGGATCGGGCGCAACTGCTGACTTCCAACGACGGTCTGACATGGACGCGAGTCGGTAGAATCGATGTTCGCCTGAAAAACGGCGAGCCGATCCCGGACGGTCCTTACGGAACCCCGACGGCCTGGCACGAAGACGGGATCTGGAACCTGTTTTATGAACGTGGTGACAAGGGAATCTGGCTGGCCCGATCCACGGATCTGAAGACTTTCACAAATGTTCAGGACGAACCTGTGATGCTCCCCGGTCCTGATGAATTCGATCATGACCAGATCGCGATGAACCAGATCATCAAACACAACGGCAAGTATTACGCCGTGATACATGGTGCCCGCAAGCCGTCCGATCCAGCTCAGCCCAGCGTCTGGGCCACCGGCCTGGCGATGTCGACAGACTTGATCCACTGGAAAAAGTATCCGGGAAACCCACTTCGCCCGATTTCAGAAAACAAATCCAGCGGCCTGCTGATTCATGACGGACAGGAATTCCGGCTGTACACGATGCACAACCGCGTCGACGTTCATGTGAACCGTAAGGATTGACCTGCTGTCGGTAGTCGCACGCCGCATTCCGTTCGTCAGTGCGGAATGTCATGCAGCGATTGCTGGAAATCTCTGAGCAGATAACCGAGGTAGGCGATCAGCGACACCAGGACGAGTCCCAGAAGCACCATGAGAAATCGCCGCGAGAATTGGGATTTGTCGCCCGGTTCATCGTCCATGTGTTGTCTCCGACCGCCACCTGATATGAAAAGATTTCATTTCGTTTCGCAGGACACGACTCGCAGGATCCGCCGTGAGACCATCTTGCCGTTGTGGCGAAACTCGCGTAGTTCGATCACAAACTCGATCGTTGACGCTGACGTGTAAGTGCCTCCGCCATTGCTCTGGTACTCGACGATCATTTGCTCGTTGTCCGACTTTACGATCCGGTAGCGTTCGAAACCCTGACTAAGTTCACCGGGCGATTCTATCCAGGCACCGCGAGTTTTCACCGTGGACATATCAAACTGGTTCCGATTCTTACTCACGGCATCTAGGTTTATTTCGGTCACCACGGGCTGCTCACTATCGGACGGCCAGCAGGTGACGAGACCAAACACGTGCGGGTGAATCTGCAGCTTTTCTGCAGTCAAGTCTGCACCACTGACTGTAGTACCTATTGCCATTCCGATGACTGTGAAGCATACGAAAACGGACCTTGGCATAGCGGAACCTCGAAATAAAAGCGTGATGAACAACGGTTGCTTGTGGACGCGAGCAACGGCGAATCAGTCTGTGCCACGCAAACCGCCAAATGTAGAGAAGATCCTGTTTCCGGTCGAGACGGCTTCTGTGCTTTTGATGTCAACGCTCGGTGGATGTATAACGTCTTGCGTTCCGCGTGTTCTCCTAGTTTCTGTCGTCCCTCGATCAAGATCTTCACCATGCGCCCGTTCTGGATCAGTCTGCTTCTCTTTGCGGTTTCTACAACGTGTGCCTTTGGGCAGGTTGAACTGAAACAGATTGTCTCTCGTGAAAACGCAGCGTTCGATTGTCGGACTGCGGTGATGACAGTCGGCCGCGACGGAAAAGTGTATCTCAGTAACCAACAATCGCCGGGATTCGTCCTTCGATATGAACGCAACGGATCGGGCAAGGTTGGCGGAACTGTCGTCTATGCGATGGGGAATGCGACTGCAAACTCGCAGGGAATCATTGCCACAGCGAATGCTCACTTCGCACATGCGCTGAATCTCTATGACGCAAACTTCAAGTCCATCGCGACCAACGCAGATTTTCTGGTCAGCGATGCCGTCGGCTGGGACGCACCGCTGGGGGTCGAGGCGGGTGAAACTTCCGGAGATTTCTACGGGATTGACCATCACCGCGACCGCGTCGTCCGGGTCGACGGGCAGGGGCGAACGGTCACGACGTATCCAATCTACGCCGACAAATCTGAAAAGAAGCGACTCTTCGGCTTCCGCGTTTGTGAGAAGACGCAATCGTTTTACTGGCATACCGAAAACAATACCGTGCGTTGCGCGGATCTGACGGGGAAAACACGCTGGAACTATCAGCACCCTCAGGGCGTCGGCTCCTTTGATGTGGATCTCGAGGGCAAGACCTTTGTCATCGGGCAGGTCCACGACGCCGGTGTCACACTGAATTCTGACGGACAACCTGAAGGGAGTTTCAAGCTGCAGTTTGGTGACCAAAAGCCGGTTTCCGGGACGCATCTGATGTCGCTGCGACTGCACGGTAATGAAATCCTGATCAAGCGATCGCACCCAACGGAACTGTATCAATCGTTTAACCGGACGACCGGCGAGCGCAAGGCGATCGTCTCAATTGATCACGAACAACTGACTGTTCGCTATCCGTCGCACATCTGGAATGCGGGCAAGGCAATTCCTTTCGCGGTCGAGTTCAATGCAGGGGTGCGTCCCATCACACCACGGTGGCGCGTCTGGGCCACAACATGGGGCGACGTCGACTGGCGGGAACTTCCCTGGACTGAGGGTCTGGTCAACGTTCCCGCGGATATGGCCGGGCTTTTTCAATTGAAAGTCAGCCCGGAATTGCGTGGCCACCAGTCGGGCACGGCGGCGGAGTATCTGGTGCGAGACATGATCGAAGTCCGCTCGCCAGGAAGCATCGGGTCTGTCAGCGTTCTGACTGCTGGTAACCGCATCCACTTCGCTCGCAATGAAGCCATTTCGGCGGCTGTCACCGTCCGTTCACCAAACGATCGACGTCCAGCGACAGTGACTCTTTCGTTGAGCGATGGGAAGAAGACCTTTGCGAAACAGGATGTCACGATCAATGCCGACGGTCGCGGTGAAGTGACTTTTCCCGCGAGTCTCTTGGCAGGTCTCAATCCCGGGCGGTATCGTCTGACGACTGAGATCGCCAACTTCACGGTTGCGGCACAACCACTGGTCATCGGCCCCGGTCGCGACGTTGCATCTGATTTCCGCAACACAGTGCACGGAGACTATGGCCTGACCGCCACCTACGGCAATCTGTGGGACAGTCGTGATGTTCTTGCGTCGCACATGAATCGGACGAACAGGCGACGCGTCAATCAGTTTGTGGACCGCTTTGGCATCGCCATGTTTCGCGGGCAGTTCGAATGGTCACATCACAACGCTGCAGAACTACCGGAACTGATGCAGCGTCTGTCAAAGGACCCCGCAGGCGTAGATCCCGAGAAAGTTCGCATCCTGCCCCCAGGGCTGGAAACGCAAGCCGCCTACACAGCCGACGGTATCCGGCAATGGTCGATTCTCACTTACATGGACGCAGGGTTGCCGCTGGGGTCGGGACACGACCGCAGAACCCCTGAGCAATTCCAGGCGGAAGTCAAATCGGTCACAAAACAACTCATGCCGTTCCCAAGCTTTCAGGGCTGGAGCTGGACCAGCAACTGGTGGATCTACGAACCGACCAAGATTGTTGCCGAGGCAAAATGGAAGGCGTACGAAGCGGCTCTCAAGGTCGCGAAGGAGACAGGGAAGTGGGATCCGATCCTGGACGAAGTTGGTGAAGCGCGCTGGAATCTGCCGATAGATTCTCGCAAAGTCTTCAAGGCGGGGATGGATCAGGTGGCCCCGCAATTGAAACAGTCTGACAGCGGCCCCTATCGAAACGTGCAGGTCTATCCTCCGTTGACGTACCGTGATCTCGACGAAATCGATGTGCAATTCCAGGCCGAACAGATCACAGTCCCGAACTGGCATATGCATGCTGTCGATTTCGAGAAGCGGCCGGGCAAGCCGACCTGGGCGCACCCCGAGATCTGGAATGACCAGGGGACCGGCGAGCAAATCCTGCCCGTTCTATTTCAAAGCGCCATGCGAGGAGCTGATGGAATTGGTTCCTCGGGCTGGGTTCCGAACTGGGGGACGCAGCCATGGGACAATCGCTCGGGCTATCATGGATTGACTTCGATCATGCGTGCGGCCGGCGACCTGTTTCATGATCACGGCTCCTGGATGCTTCAGACTCGGCGGAATGATCACGTTGCTATCGTCGTTTCCCCGCGGATGCTCAAGATCGACAACTGGCAGGACTTCAGCGGCTTGCACTTTACACGGCTGTTCGAAGCATATCAGTCCTGTCTGTATGCTCATCGCCCGGCGAGTATTGTCTTTCTGGACGACATGGATGCAGAGGGGCTTAAGAAATATCAGGCCGTTCTGGTTGTTGGCCAGACGGTCGAGCTCGACCCCAAATTAGCTGAAGTTTTGCAGGCTGCACAGAACGCGGGCATTTCCGTCTTCGCCGACAATTCGTGCCGTCCCGAGTTGGTCAAACAATTCCAATCGCTGGGCGTTGGTTTCAATCACATGGAGAAACTGCATTCGATCAACAACGATTTCGCCTATTGGGAGCATCCGCGACTGCTGAAAGAGAATGCCGCGATCCTGCGCGAAAAGCTTTCTCCAATCGTCGCACCGGTCGCTGACTGCGATTGTCCGGAAGTGCTGCTGACAGAACGCGTTTCCCCAGGCGGATTGCGTTTCGTATTTGCGGCCAATAACACGGGCCCTGTGATCGAGCCCGGCAGCCTGTGGCGAATGACATTGGGAATCGCCACACGTCTTCCCATCAAGACCAGGCTGGGCCTGAAGAATCTGGCAGGATGTACGGTGGTTGACCTCTTCGACGGACGCAAAATTCAGCCTGATCCAACGGGCAAAATTGATTGTGACCTGCGCACACTACCAATGCGGGTCTATTGCATTGCTCCTGATCCGCAGACCGCAAGTGTTCCTCAGGCGAAGCCAGTCAGTTCTCGATTTGGACCGCATGTGAAAGATGTAGCGATTCAAGGGAACGTGGCGGTGCTGAGTACCATGAACTGGGACAACAACGTTTATGGTGTAAACACGGATACTGGTGACCTCCTCTGGCGTGACCGAATTGGACATTACTTCGCCTTCGCGCCGCAATCGGTGGGCGATGGATTCGCCGTCCAGGGATACGACTTCACGTCAGCTCACGGTTATCACCTTCATTTGCTTGGCAAGGACGGCAAGTCCAGTCGCAGATTTGCACTACCGGGCCTGCCGCAGCGTCTACCACACGAATTCATCAGCGGTGCTCTGTTCCTGGACCGAACTAATCAGTTCGCGGTTTCCCGCCAGGGGGACTGGATTGTCGCTGCCGGAAATCTGGGAATCGCCGCCTGGAACCGGGACGGTCGGCAACTCTGGAGCGAAGACTGGTCGAAGTCGCCTGCTCCCGCTGGTGTTCTGCTCACAACCCTGAATGACGAGACTGTCGTGAGTACGCGCGGGATCAGCGTGTTGGCACACAATGCCAGCACCGGTGAATTGAAATGGCGACTTGATCTGGCCAGCAGCGGGGAAATTACTCGTCTCGTCCCATCGGCAGATGGAAACACTCTCGCCGCTCTGGCGACGACCGAGTCAGGTCGACTCTTCGTGATTCGCCAGGGGAAGCTGATCAATACGATTCCCGCCTCGGGCGACGAACTGGCCGTATCAGCGGATGGGGCTCATCTGGCTCTTACCGATGTTGAAAAGCTGAAACTCTACGACAGCACTCGCGGTCTGGCCTGGCAGTTCAACGGCGATGACCGAGTGCATCTGCCCCGTTTTGCCACCGACGGAAAGCGCCTCGCCTGTTCGAGCGAACTCGGTACAGTCACCGTCCTTTCCCAAGCGGGCGGCGTGCTGTTTGAGCGAGATTTCAATGCGTTGACAGTTCCTACGTGGCTATCGAGCGGAGACCTCTTGCTGGCCAACTGGATGGGAACAGTTGTTCGCCTTGACCAGAAATACGTTGAAAAATGGCGAACTTTGCTGGCCCCTGATCCGGCAGTTCATGACATTCGCCCGGTTGCATTGCAGACTGATGCTACTCCTACGACACGTTACGAAGCGTGGACCAATTCCGAACCTCGCGACCATGGTGCACCGGCCAATCTGTTGTCCCCCGCCAAGACGGTGTTTTCAATCATCCGCAGCACCGGACAACAAGTGGAGCTGACAGATCAGCCGGGCAAGCTGTTTGACGGCGATCGGACTCCCCCTGCAAAACCATGGATCAACTGGCGGGATGTCTATCCCGTCGGTTCCGGAAACACTAACCTGACGCTCGTGATCGACCGGTTCAATACGAATCTTCGAGTCAACGCGGTGACGATTGTAGAAGATCCTGAGCATCCTGAATCGTGGCTGCGCGATGTGACGTTTGAATTCTGGAATCCAGGTCGCGAGATCTGGCAGACCGGCGGGCGGTTGTTAAGTGACCAGGCGACGCACACTCACTACTTGAAGCAACCGATCGATGCCGCTCGTTTTCGGCTGTCACTCCCCACAGCGTTTGTTGGAAATCTGCGAATCAGTGAAATCATGCTGCATGGGGAAGAACTCGGACCGTCACATCCGGATTCGGTCGCGAACAAACCCATCGCAGTACTGTTTGATGAGAATGAAAGTGATCTGCAGTCACTGAAGTATCCGTCCAATGGTTTTGCCTTCCGCTATGAAGATGCTTTCAGCGGTGGGAAATGCCTTTCGATGGACGCCGACAAGACCGCCGGCGCGTTTTACCGGCCTCCCTTCGGTCACCTGATTCCGAACTGGGCCTTTCGTGTCGTGGAAAACCCCAAGAAACCGGGTGAATACCGCTGGCTCACGTTTGCCTGGAAGGGGAGTGAGTCAACGCGAGGCATGACGCTTCGAGTCGGTGAGCATCATGCTGGCGGTGTCGCACTTCATGCAGGGGAGGCGACCAAATTTGAGTCGATTCTGGCATCCCCTTCCATCGCTGAAAAGCCACCAACTCAATGGACTGTGGTCACAGTCGATCTGTGGAAACTGGCCGGGCGCGAGATGCCCATCGCATCAATGTCGCTCGGGACCATTGGCGGGCCAGCCCTGTTTGATCGCATCATCCTCGGTCGTACGGAGGCCGATGTCGTAGAAAAACGGCAGTAACAGTCTGGTTAAAAGATCTGGCATAATGGCCAAGGTGATCGCAGAAGTGGAGCCGATAGTCGTGGTTCGCTCCGCGAACCAACGCTTCTTGATTGACAGACTTCTGAGGGAGATGTGAACACTTGAGTTGCCGTAAGTAAATGCGGCGTTGGTTCGCGGAGCGAACCACGACTATCTGGCACTGCCCCTAAAAACCGTTACCCGCATTGTGCGGCACTGAAGGCTATTCCGGCGGAATAATTGGATCTGCCTCGTCAAGAACTCGTTGCCACAGATCCTGAACCTGAAGAGCTGAAACCCAATGCGTCAAATATTCCTTGTCAAGTATGTCCGCTTGAAGTTCGTAAACGTGAAGCACGTCATTGAACTGCTTTTCACTTCCGCCTGATTTTTTGCTCCAAAACAGCTTCATCAAAATGGTGTCTTCGGGAGAACTCACATCCACGGTCTGATTTCCGAGGTCGACCGCCTGACGACGATGAAAGCGAGATTGATCAAATGGTGTTTCAGTCAGTACCCAGAAGTCGACTTTTTCACCCGTCGAAATTTCGAGCAAATTGAACATTCGACGTTGTCGAATGGCATCCGCGACAGCGACGTCACTCAAATAGAACCGATCGCCTTCAAAGGCTTTGAGCAGTGGTTGAACGTCGTCTGCTGTCAGCCTTGCGACGAGGTCGATATCATGTGTCGCACGGGATTCACCCTGCAAACTCGACGCATGCGAACCTGTCAGCATGAATTCAATGCCGAGATCCTTTAACGTCGCAATGACGTCTGTCAGTAATTCCTGTTGTGACATCGTTCCCGCATTTGCAAATACAGTTTTTCGAAAGCCACATCATCGAGATCTGGGAAACGACGACGGAGACCAATCCGCATGAGATTCAAGGTTCGTTCGTTGAGTTTGAAAACCTGGGCGAGTTTTTCCTGCGGTGACATCGCGCGTAGAATCTGCAGAGTCCGCTGGTGATTCGGACGTGGCTTCCTCGCGGGAAGCTCTGGGGCAACAGATGGGACATTGTCATCAGGATCAGCGGTCATGGTTGCTTCTTCCGGAAGTCCAGACAATGTTACCAGACTTGATGTTGTCACTAAACCACGGCACGGTCCTGACGTCGAACCGAATTCGCATGGCCGAACGAATCACCCTTCAAACTCGATATCGTCCCCTTCGGTGGCGGCTTCGACGCGCACCGGGATAATCATGTCGGCCTGCCAGAAATGAGAGAGATGCTGGACAATCGCGATGAACTTCTGGAAGTCCAGTGGCTTGGCCAGGAAAGCTTCGACTTGCAAATCGTTATTGGCGATCGCGTCTCCGTCACCCGTCATGATGACGACCGGAAGACGCTGCAGATCCGCGTTGTCGCGAATGCGACTGAGAATTTCGCGTCCATCCAGACCGGGCAGATTCAAATCCAGCAGCAGCAGATCCGGCCGGGGGGCGTTGACGTACTTGCCGGTTCGCTCAAGAAATTCCCACGCGTCTGCACCATCGGTCAACCACGTCAATCGATGCTGGACTTGCCCCGTACGAAGCGCGTGAATTGCCATTCGAGCGAATGTCAGGCTGTCCTCAACGAGCAGGATTTCCATCGGTCGACCGATGGTCTCATGCGTCATGTTGAATGATCTCCCTGCAACGGAAATGGCCGCGAGCGGCACGGGACACTGCTGACGATTCTTCACGGGATTCTAAACAAGCGACAGCATTGGTGTCAGTCTGGAATTGGAAGTTGGTCCTGATTTTTTCAGGCATTGGAAAAACTTTCCGCGTTACGGGTGCATAAACAGGTGTTCTGGCATGGGTGTGACATCGCGAATGATCGGACGAAACGCCATTTGATCAAGAATGTCACGCTGAAGATCGATTCCTGGTGCAATCTCAATCAATTGCATTCCGTCGGACGTCAGACGAAATACGGCACGTTCCGTCACGTAGAGCACATCCTGGTGCCGCTGGCGAGCGATTTCACCGCTGAATGAGACCTGTTCCACCTGTTTCACAAACTTGCGAATTCGACCTTCACGACGAATGTGGACTCGCCCCGAGACGACTTCAATCTCCAGACCGTCCGATGTCATTGTGCCGCAAAAGACGAGTCGCCGCGAATTCTGGCTGATGTTGACGAATCCGCCGACCCCTGCCAGTCGCGTCCCGAAACGTGAGACGTTGACATTTCCGTACTGATCGACCTCAGCAGCCCCCAGGGCGGCGAAATCCAGGCCGCCACCGTCATAGAAATCAAACTGAGCTGGCTGGTCGACGATCGCTTCGGGATGGACCGACGCACCAAAACTGAGACCTCCGGCTGGCATCCCGCCAATCGGCCCGCTTTCGACCGTCAGAGTGAACGTATCCAGCAGACCACGTTCGGCCGCGATCCGCGCGACCCCTTCTGGCATGCCGATTCCCAGGTTGGCGATTGCACCCGCTTGCAGTTCATCACACGCTCGCGCCGCGATGATCCGACGTTCATCGAGCGGCATCGGCCTAAGACCACGGGCGCCGTCCAGATGATGCAGGTCACGCGGCGTGTAATACGTGGAATTGTCAGCCTCGGCAAATGTCTGGTCATGCTCGCCCGCATTGGCAACGACAATCCGATCCACCAGCACACCGGGGACTCGAACACGGTTTGGAGCGGCAGGTTCATCCAGCAGGCGTTTGACCTGAGCAATGACTTTGCCGCCACAATTCCGCACGGCCTGTGCAATTGGCAGCAGTTCGCCCAGTACGGCTTCCTCGTCCATCACAAGATTCCCGAACGGGTCGGCCGCCGTGGCTCGCAGCAGGCCGATGTGTACCGGGAATGCCTTGTAGAGTAACCACGATTTCCCGAGTAACTCCACGTGCTCCACCAGGTCTTCTGGAGAAACGTCGTTCATCCGTCCGCCACGTTGTCGTGGATCAATAAACGTTCCGAGTCCCACGTGAGTGATACACCCCGGACGGCCCGCCGCAATGTCTCGCAGTAAATGACAGATCACCCCCTGCGGAAAGCAGTAGGCTTCGATCTTGTTTTCAATCGCCAGCTGGCCAATCTTGGGGAGTAACCCCCAATGACCGCCAATCACACGGCGTAGCAGGCCTTCGTGACCCAGGTGATTCAGTCCGCGGGATTTTCCATCCCCCTGACCGGCGGCGTAGACGAGGGTCAGGTTTCGTGGATGCTGCTCCCGTAGAAACCGACGTTCTAAAGCCGATGTCAGCCCCTCAGGATGTGCCGAGCCGACAAACCCGCCGCTGACGACGGTCATTCCATCGTCGATCAGCAGGCAGGCTTCGTCAGCAGTACACAACTGTGAGGAT
>CAIWEX010000009.1 GCA_903911795.1 uncultured Schlesneria sp. | reverse complement strand
GCAAGGTGGTTTGGCCGTAGCTGCCCTGCGCAAAAAAATCTTTCACCCCGTTCGGGGCGTTGATGACGTTGTCCACATAATAGGCTCCGTTGTCCGTCGTCAGAAGCCCCCAGCGGATCGGCTTGGGTGACGAGTTCTCACGGACGATTTCGAACGCAGCCCATGTAAATGGCTCGCGACGCGTATACAGACGGAGCGCAATTCCCGTCGGTCCACGCCACAGGTAAATCGTCAGATCAGTCACTTCAAACGGCGTCATTCGCAGCAGTGCATCGTCCGGCCACGGAGCACGCAACCTGGCAAATCCTTGAAACCTCGCCACGCGGCGCTGCTGTTGCCCGTATGCGTCCTGCCCCCAGTTGAAGGGCTGGCCTTCCACCTGAGTGAACCAGCGCCGGGCTTCTGCTTCCGGCAGTTCATCATGCCCGCTGGATTTGAAGTCGCGCGTGAACTTTGGACTACCCGCTGGCCAGGGGGCAACGTCCCGAGCCAAGGACTTCGTCCAGGGTTCAATCACTGCAGGGGTGACATTGTCGGGCTTGGTTCCGTCGGTCCTCGCAATGACATTCCCGGCACTGTCGACCTCACCACCACGACTGGCGGCGATGGCCGCGACCGCATCGGCTGGCTCATCATCGGCCACGGCCGTCGATTCATTCTGAGAATTCGCCGGGTTTGATGTCCCCTTCGTGTCGCTTTCCACAATTTCAATCGGCTGCGGGTTTCGACTTCGCCAGAATAACCCCGTCAGTCCACAGGCAACAAACAGGATCAGGCCTGCCGACCAGAGCCACATGGGGGATCGTTTTTCAGGCGCACGACGTCGTTCATCTGCGGCTCGTTTGAGGATCGCATCGATATTGAGTTCAACCTGTCCGAGGGCACCCGCCAATTGGGATTCGAGGTGCAGATGTTCGATCAGCGCCTGACGGAGTTCGGGCGATTGCGTCCACTGCGCGCGCAGAGCATCGAACTCCTCGATCGAGAATTCACTCGGCGGCTTTTCCTGCAGTAATCGAATCAGTTCCTGGTCGGTCATGTCAGCCCGTCAAGTCATCAGGGGGGTAATGTCAGTTTGGGGAAACTCAAAAAGGGCCATTTCTCTCATGTTCCATGGGCCGCTTGTCGCTTGCGACGTTCCAGGCAATCTTTCAAGGCCTGGCGTGCCCGGTGCAGCAGGAGTTTGACGGCCCCTTCGCTGCGGTGCAGCTGCTTGCCAATGTCTGCCAGCTTTCGCTCGCCCCGATATTGCAATTCGATCGCTTCGCGGGCACTCGGCCCCAACCCGTCCATGCAAATTGGCAAATGCCGTATCATATCTTCGTCGTCACTCCACAGAGCATCTGGAGGCATCACGGATTCCAGTTCCAGGCAGAGTTCTGTCCAGGCAATTTCCTTGCGTCGCTTCATCCCCTTAACGTGTTCACGCAGCAGGTTGCGAGCAATCCCCAACAGCCAGGGGCGGACCAAGGCCGTGGAGTCAAATCGTGCCTGAGAAAGGTAGAACCGGAGAAATACCTCTTGAGTCATATCGTCAGCATCGGTTGCCTGAAGCAAGCGTGCTCGCAGGTAGCCGAACACGGCGCGCTGATGCTGCTCGATGACGGCTGCAAAAGCCGCTCGATCTCCCTGGCGTAGCTGCTCGATCAGAGTCTGGTCTGCGGACAACAACAAGTTCGCGGTCCAATCAAAGCTCGGCGGGGATTGGAAGGCATCAAGGCTGGGAACTCGACTTCCACCTTGATGTGCCTTGATGGCATCGATCAAGAATGAAAGGAGAGTTTTCCGTTTTCGGGTCCGGCGACCCTCTCGTAAGTTAAGGGGAACCGTATGAGAAGATGATGGTACGGTTTGAGCTAACCCAAAAGCAACTGCTGATGCGGCTTGCGTCACTGCGAGTGACGGAAATTCCAAGGCGTGAGGGAAACCGAAAAATCACGGGCGCGGTGATGCCTGTGCGCTGCGGGTGAATTCGGCACGGACAACGGGGGATGGCCCCTGTGCTGGGTTCCCGCCGTGAACCAGGATTTCTCCTCGCGCAGCCAATCGGTCACGCAATCCCGTCCAGACACTCGATTCCGCATCGCCAGTGAGTTTTGCGGATGCTGTAATGGCCTTCGGTTGTAGAGAAGACGCATCCTGGCCAGCCAGTAATTTTGCTGTCATCAGAAACTGCCAATCGGCAGAGGTCGAATTCCGGCGTTCAATGGCAAGGCCCAGATGGTTGGCTGCTTCGGACCAGCGATCGGCTGCGGCAAATGTCAGCCCAAGTTTCCATTCTGTTTCCGCCTTAAGTTCAGCGGATAGCGATGGTTGTGAGATCACATCACGCAAGACGGCACAAGCCTGATGCGAGTACCCCCGCTGGACGTGCACTTCCGCAAGTTCCAGCTTTGCGGTCGCCAAGTCCGGCGCGGCTTTCGTAAGTCGAATGTACGTCGCGACGGCAGCATCGAAATCTTCACGAGCCGCCTCGGCTCGTGCTTTTATGAGCAGGGCATCCACTGAATGTGGATCGAGTCGAAGTGCACTTTCCGCATGACGGGCGGCCAGATCGCTTTGACCGAGTGTCCAATAGATCATTGCCAGCCGCTGGTGAAGTCTGGCATCTCGGGGATGCTTTTCGGTAAGTTCGCGGTATTCCAGCAGCGCATCGCGCTGTCGGCCGCATTCCCAGAGCGATTCCGCGAGATGCCGCCGAGTTTCCAGATCGTCTGGTCGCTGCCGAACGGCCTCGTTCAGCAGCAGATCTGCCTGATCGGCATAACCTTCGTTCTTCGCCGCTCGAGCCCGCTTGCAATAGGCATCGCAGGTTTCACGGCGTTCGGCAATATGCTTCCGCACAGTCGAACAACCAGGCAAAACCATTCCCGTCAAAACGACGATCCCCGCCCGTACCCAAAACGGAACGGATCGAAAATGTGTTGAATGTGACGTGGATTTTGCCATCGCAGACCACCACCAAGCGGGCGCCAACCGGTGCAGGACGCCGGAACGTATCAGCTTATGATGATTTTGCATAGAGGAAGCCTGTGGCCGTGGATCCGCGTAATATTTGACGCAAGCAAATGCATTAAATCGGCTTACACCCGAAATGGCACGTGCTTTCCACCTGACAATACATTCAGCTTTCTCCGACGCCCGGGCCGCATCAGTCATCCGCAGCATGAGCGACCGAGGGCGGCATCATGACTTCGCGTTGACGTGTGGCAAATCAGTTTTGGTAGAGACTCATCGCAGGTCGTTCATGGAATATCCGGCGGGGACGCGATCGTTCGTGTCAGAAATGGATTTTCTGGATAATCACGTGCATCTTGCGAGACTCTCGTGTAATAATCTTAATGCTGGGTGGTCTGGGAAAGGTTTTCCGGATCACTGATTGCGAATTGATCCAACACGTTGACCACTCTTGCTCCGATCGTAGGGATTCGTCCGATCGCTCACAGGAACCACCGCATGAAATTCACCGTAAGTCGAGTTGCCATCTGGGTGTTGCTGGTCGTCACGGCCACGCCCGCTTTTGCTCAACAACCGGCTGCAGCAACTCCGTCGAAGTTTGAGCAACTGACGACCGGAACGAAAAAGGTCGAGGGATTGTGGACAGCCTATTTTAAAGACCAGCAGATCCTCGTCGACCTGAAGCAGCAGCAACTCGGACAAGACTACCTGATGTTGAGCTCCATCGCCCGTGGCGTCAGCCAGGGTTTGGTGATCGGCGGTATCATGTGGGGCGATGAAGTTCTGTGGTCATTTCGTAAAGTCGGCGACAAGATCCATGTCCTTCGCCGAAATGTGAAGTTCAAGGCGAAACCCGGGACTCCGGAAGCCAGTGCTGTTCGGGTTGCCTACAGCGACAGTGTGATGTATGCCCTGCCGGTCCTGACAGAAACCAACGGTGGTTTCCTGGTCGATATGACTCGGATCTTTCTGAGCGATGATGAACAGATCGGCCGGATGTTGGGGGCCAGTTTTTCATTCGACCGAACGACCGTTGGAAATGTCAAAGCGTTCAAGCAAAACATTGAGTTTGATGTCAACGCCGTCTACACCAGCATGAGCGACGCGGACAGCGTTCCTGATTCGCGTGGCATGCCAGTCACCGTGCACTACAGTGTCAGCCAATTGCCGACGACAGGATATCGGCCGCGCAAGGCTGATGACCGCGTTGGTTACTTCCTGACCGTGACAAAGGACTTTACCGACAGCACGGACGATCAGAATTTTGTTCGATACGTCAATCGCTGGGATCTGCAGAAACTTGATCCCGCCGCAAAGTTGTCGCCTCCCAAGAATCCAATTATTTTCCACATGGAAAAGTCGGTTCCAGTGAATCTGCGACCGATCATTCGCGCGGGGATTGAAGAATGGAACAAGGCGTTCGAAAAGCTCGGCTTTGACAACGCGATCGAAGCCCGTCAGCAGCGAGACGACGATACGTGGGACCCGGAAGATGTGAATTACAATACGTTCCGCTGGATCACCGCTGAAGTTGGTTTCGCGATGGGACCTTCGCGAACGAATCCGTTGACTGGTCAGATTCTGGATGCCGACATCATTTTCGATGCCAGCTTCCTGCGACACTGGAAACAGGAATACGAGAACTTCACTCCGGCAGCGGTTGCCAATCTAATGGGGGACAGCAATGTGACTCCGGCCGATTCGCTGCCACTCCTCGCTGGAAACCGTGGACGACATGACGATTGTCGCCTGTCGACGGGGATGCAACACCAGATGGGTTTTGCCGCGGCAGCCTTTATGGCACAGGGACTGACTTCAAAACGAGGTGAGTTGCCCGAAGAGTTCCTGCACCAGGCTCTGAAAGAAGTCGTAATGCACGAAGTCGGGCACACGCTCGGCCTGCGACATAATTTCAAAGCAAGTGCCTGGAAAACGCTGGCTGAGATTGAGGATGCAGCAAAGGCGAATGAACCGACTGTGGCCAGCGTCATGGATTACACACCCGTCAACATCAATCCTGCCGGTGCCAAGCAGAGTTCATACTACCCGACGACGATCGGCCCGTATGACTATTGGGCGATTGAGTATGGCTATAAGGTCATCGCAGGCGATGAAAATGCCGAACTCGCGAAAATCGCTGCACGTAGCGGTGAGCCAGGCTTGGATTACTCGACCGATGAAGACACCGAATCGGGTGACCCAGACCCGTTGTCCAACCGATTTGATCTGGGAAAAGATCCCGTCGTCTATGCCCAACGGCAGATGGCGGCTGTGAACGCATTGATTCCAAAGATTTTGGAGCGTTCCGTTGACAGCGGCGAAGGCTTTCAGCGAGCGCGGCAGGCGTTTGGTCTGTTGTTTGGAGAATACTACCGAACCGCAAACTTTGCCTCGCGACTGCCGGGCGGGGTTTACGTCCATCGGGATCACAAGGGGGATAACCAGGCACGCACCCCATTCAAAATTGTGGAAGCGAGTCAGCAGCGTGCAGCTATGAAGCTTTTGTCAGAGACGGCCTTCGCAGCACCCAAATATGATCCGCTGCTTCTCAACTCGCTCGCCGCGACGCGCTGGCGGCACTGGGGCCTGACCGAAACCACGCGAGTCGACTATCCGATCCATGACACGGTTGGCAAGATGCAGAACCGGATTCTGTCTCAATTGCTCAACTCACTGACGCTGACGCGTCTGCAGGATGGGGAAGTGAAAGTCCCTGCCAATGAAGATGCCTATACGATGGCAGAGCATTTGAAGCTGCTGAATGATGCAATTTTCACGGAACTCAATGCACCACCCGCAGGCGAGTTCAACAACCGGAATTCGTACATCCCCAGCTATCGCCGTAACCTTCAACGGACGGCACTCAAGCAGATTGCTTCTGTTGTCACCAGTGGGTTCGGATATCCTGAAGACGCCCGCGTTCTGTTGCGAGTCCAGTTAAGCGACTTGAGCCAGAAGATCGACGCCGCTCTTGCCAAGGGTGATCTCAAGCTGGACGACTACACGAAAGCCCATCTGATCGACACCAAACAGCGGATCAAGCAGGTCCTGGAAGCTCAGTTAACAGTTCCCGGAGTTAATTGAACGACTCATCACGATCGTGATGATTTGAAACGAACGCGATGGCCCTCATTTGAGGGTCATCGCTTTTTTGTGCGCTCCGTACAGTTTGGAATGGGGCTTCGCAAAGGCACTGTGACACAGCAAATCAAACCTTCATCCTGAAGTACCTATGTGCCTACGTGACTCTTTGAGAACATTTGAATCATTTCAAGGACACCGTTATTCTTCCGTTCACCTGAGCCCAGCATCAACGTTCGAGACAGCAACCAACAGCTGGATTTGAGATATGCACGGAACGTGCCTGCCACTCCTGCGGCATTAAAGGTGGATTGACTCATGGCGAATTACGCGGCTTCAAACCCCGGTAGATTGAACGTCGAGTTGCTTCACTTCTACAAGTGTGTTCCCGCCGAGTTGATGTCTCTCGTAGTTGCGCCGCTATTGATTGGTGGCATCATTATCGCAACCGACAAAGTGCCTTTTCCCTACTTTGTGGCGCCGGCAATTTCTGTCGCCGTCGCAATCGCGTTGTTGCGATTCCCGTTCTGGTTGTTTCAAAGTGGCAATGTCTGTCCGGCGATCGTCATCGATGCGGAGCAACAGTTGATAGCCGTCTTTACGGACCTGACGAAGGGCGACGACTCGTATCCTGCTGTGTTCGTCACGTCAGCTCCGCTGAAGAAAATGACGGGGGGACCGTTCCAACGCGGGAACAAGATCTGTTTTGCCACTGGATACCTCGGCGGTAATTCTGATTCCTGGGAGCAAATCAAGGGATATCCGATTAACTGCGGAACAACCAGTTCAAAGCAGATTGAGAACCGCCTGAAGACTTTGTCTGACGAAGACTGGCTTGAAGCCGAACAAGTGATCGCAAATTTAAGTAAGCCGTACAAAAAGGGATTGATTCGGTTATGACCAGCAGCCATCAACTCGTCCTGTCGCAAGCTGGGTCAGCTGGCAGTGAGGGGCGCAACGTGTAATTGGAGTGCTGTAAATTAATTTTCAATGGGAAGTGACAATGTCGATAAGTGAAGTAGTGAGTGTAATCAGTCCACCCAAGCTTGTAGTCGATCCTGCCAGTGATGCAACGCGGGTGGTTGTCGAGGCCGCTATCGGTGCACAGCTACCTGACGACTTGTTTGACCTGAGCCGTACGTATGGAACCGACAGGTTCTCAAACGGGGCGTTTAACCTGATGATTGGCAATCCAGCGTCTGACGCGTACTGTGAAGCAGTACAACGCCGCAACGGCATCATAACGGGGCTCAAGGAATCAGAGGGGAAGAGCTTCATCGCTTACGATGTGTTCCCAAAGCAACCTGGGCTGCTCTCGTTAGGAACGGAGGACAACGAAGATAAGTTGTACTGGTTGACTGAGGATAAACCTGAAGAGTGGCCGATTATGATCTTGCGTCGTCATGGTGGTGCCGTTGATCGATTTCCAGGTCCACTGACTTCGTTTTTAGCAGGGGTGTTTTCAGGATCGCTTACTCCACATCCATGGCCGCACTGGATCAGTGACCCAGGACGAGTCTGGAAGTTTGTGGCATGAAGATCCTAAAAGAGTGCACGCATCGGCAGGTGCCGCGGCTGGGCTGAGGCTTTGCGAAGGATGCCAAGGTTATTCGCGATTACCGGTCATTGAGTCTTTCACTGCGATTCCAGAATCACTTTGAAGTCGGCCAGTCCCTTCTCGAAACTGTCACCGCACATCTTGTCCATGCTGACGAACAGTCCCATCACTTTCGTGAAGAAGTTGAGCTTCCCTGACATGTTCCACGTCACCACTGTCTGATCCCCTTCGGGGACAAATGTGAAAAGGACTTCATTCACTCCGCAAAACGGACGGAAGAATTCGAGCTTCATTCGAACGAATTCCGGGGGACGAGTTTCGACGATCGTTTGCCGTCCCGCACCGACGTTTTTGTCGCCATCCCAGGAATAGATCGCTCCGACACCCGATGCGGCTCCTTCATAGGTCTGCTTCAGGTTCGGATCGAGTTTGAGCCAGGGGTTCCATGCGTTCATCAGATGCAGGTCGTTCACATGCGCGAAGGCTTGCCCGGGAGTCGCTCGCATCTTCAGTGAGCGGCTGACGCGAAAATCATTGGATTTCAACAGAATTACGATGATCAACAAGGCAATTACTGAAACGACAACGACCAAGGTCGGAATGAGCATTTGAAGACTCCGTTGAATCGATTATTTGAGATGGAAGTTGGGCCTGGGTTGTCGAGTGACCGTTTCAAGGACAATCCGTGACGAT
Organism: uncultured Schlesneria sp.; assembly: GCA_903911795.1. Taxonomy (GTDB): domain Bacteria; phylum Planctomycetota; class Planctomycetia; order Planctomycetales; family Planctomycetaceae; genus Schlesneria. The sequence goes on along the minus strand of CAIWEX010000009.1, from coordinate 1,297 downwards.
GTCTGAAGAATTGTCGAATGGCACTGACCGGGTTCGACATGAATCACGGGATTTTCGCGGAATCGGAGAAACGTCATCCGGGATACCAGACCTTTCGCGGGTCATCCGCCGATCGGACGTAATCCCAACTCTCGTCAATCAATCGCTTCAGGTCGTATTTCGGACGCCAGCCCAGCAGGAACCTCGCTTTGGCATTGTCGAGCCACGTGCTGTGAAAAGGCGTTCGGACATCAACACTGGGTAATCCTCGAGTTTTCCCCAGATAGTCTGCCAAAGCGCGGTAGTCGACCGGTTCATCCATGCAGATATTCAACGTCTGCTGACGGGCTTTGGGGTGATTAATGGCACTCGCCAGGGCACTGACCAGATCCTCGACATGCACGAAATTCCTCAATATCGCCTCGCCTTGAGCATTGCAGAGGACTGGGATGGTTCCCTGACGCTGGTACTCGACGCTCTTTTCAGCCCCGACAAGATCGCGCCATCGGGGGCCACCGAAGACATCGTCGCCGAACGACAGCGTATATTTGAAGTCATCCTTTTCCATGATCCACGGAGCCCGTAAGCAGCATCCGTTCAAATCGTATTGAATGTAGTACTGCTCCAGCATGACCTCTTCGAGGACCTTCGACAGTGCATAGCATCCGGGATAGGCCGAGTGACGCTGAGTCTCGGTCACAGGGGTGGGGTGAGGATAGACGAAGTGCCCCATCCCGGCATCGCCACCAACGAGGATGAACTGCTGGAAGTTTGGCGACGATCGGCATTCTTCCAGCAGCCAGAACATCCCTTTGACGGTGACATCCATCACTCGCTCGGGAGTTTCTTTACAGGTCGCCAGATGCAGAACGTGGGTCACTCCCTCCATCAGGCCGGCGACGACGTCGCGTTCGGCAATATCTCCATGGACCTGCTCAATGCGAGGATCTTCAGGCAGTCGACGATTATGGATCAGGGAGCGAATCTGAAATCCGTGAAACCGCTCGTTGACCATGAATCGACGCAGGAATGTCTGGCCAACCTTTCCTGTTGCTCCCGTAATCAGAATTCGTGACATTTCCGAAGGATTCCTTTATCGAAGGGTGGCGTCGATGTTCAGATTGTGCGGGCCGTACACCTGATTGTGAACGATCGAATTCGCTGTCGCAATGAGCCATGCCGTACTCGCATGGGCAATCGGCTTTTTCAATGTAGGGTGGAGTCAATGTTACCCAAATCTTTGTGTCTGTGCTTGCCAGTTGCTGCCGCCATTCAGGTATGAATTTTCGAGACATCGATCAGCCGGAACGCGCTAGCG
>CAIWEX010000008.1 GCA_903911795.1 uncultured Schlesneria sp. | reverse complement strand
TGCGGCGTCCTGCGGGCATCAAATTCCAGCGTCTAACCCATGTTTCGACGCCACACGGAAGTGCGACCCGCACTAAAATGACCAGACGGCTTCGCTTCGCGATCCCGAAATCTCGCACGGCAAACCAGCCCGGCGAATCGCGGCTGTGACTGCAGGTTGAACGCGGCACATGACGAGTCGCCCGCCAGCGTCGTGAATGCTCTCATGAAACGCCCGCAGCATTTCCAGTCCCATGTCATCAATTTCACGAATCGCCAGTAACTCGGCGACAACTCGGATCGGCCGTTCCTGCGTCACCAGGTTGACGAATTCGAGAAGTTCCTCGGCAACGACGTCGTAGTTTCGTTCTGTAACACTGCGACACGTGAAACAGACAACTGTCACATCACGAAACTGTTCCACATAAAAACAGGTGGACATCGAAACTGTCATGAGGGGCCTCCTGATCCAAACGCGAAATCGAGGGTCTGCACCACAATTGGTAAGAGACGCTAACTCGGAAATATGAACAGGTGCTGAAGTCTTGGTGAATTTCCGCAGGGTTTGCGATTTCTACGACGCGATTTCGGCCCATGACACGTGGTTGGCACAGGTCGACGTGATCGGCGCGGGTCTCCCGACCCCGCCGAAACCGACGACCGCAGGTCTCCTCTTCAAAGAAAGCCAAACAAGTGGCAGAACGATGTGGGGCAGAACGATAGAAGAGAACTCAATCGTGATTCTTCATCGTTCTGCCCCTCATCGTTCTGCCAACCTGAATTTGAAATGCCGAACGGTACCAGGCCCACCGAACCCGAAAATCGCCCCGATATCAAACAACGATTGCTTGTCACCCGCTAAAGTGGCATCTTGCTCGCCTGATCGAATCACACGTTGAAACGTGAAATAGCCACGTGAGCGAATGAGGTGCCCTGTGTGGAGTCGGAATAGAATCAGTTGGCTGATGCTGGCTCTGTCCGCATTGGTAGTTTCTGGATGTGGAGGCCAGCCCAAACCTCAGACGCCGACGGCTGACGGGGAGCGGCCTGACCCCGGCAAGCAATCGGCGGCGCCAGGCCCTGCGAAAAAACCGTCGCCTCAGCCAGTTATCATTGAAACTCCTGTCGTGAATTCGGCTGATCCTTTGGCCAACGACCCCTCAAATTCTCCAACTCCCGATTCACCCGCCGCACCGCAACAGGTTTTTCGACCGGCCGACGAACGCCCGAAGCATGACGACAAGAAACTGGAGCAATTGGGAATTCGCCGTTATGAATCCAAACGGCTGATTCTCTATACCGACATCGATCCCAAGGTGGCGACGACGCTGCCGCCGATCATTGATCAGGCATACATTGCCCTGACCGAGTACTTCGGGGCTCTGCCCCCGGATCGTGCGCGGTCCGAATATCAGATGACTGGCTACCTCGTCAAAGATGAGGCCGCCTTCCGAGAAGCAGGCTTGATTCCGGGCGACCTGCCGCCGTTTGAGCATGGTCGGCACCGACGGAACGAATTCTGGATGCGGGAACAAAAGTACGACTACTATCGTCGACACCTGTTAATCCACGAAGTGACGCATTGCTTCATGACAGTGATGCCCGATGTCGAAGCACCGGTCTGGTACATGGAAGGAGTGGCCGAGTACTTTGGAACTCATCGTCTTGCAAATGACGGAAAGGTCACCTTTTGCGTGATGCCAACGTCACCTGAGGAATTCGCAGGGGCAGGCAGGATCACGATCATTCGTACGGAATGTTCCGCCGGGCGAAGACGATCGATCGATTCGATCTTGAACCTGAATCCGGTGGAATTTCTGAAGACAGAACACTATTCCTGGGCCTGGGGCCTGACACTGTTTCTGGATACTCACCCGCGTAATCGCGAACGGTTTCGGGAACTTCGCGGACACCTGCAGCGCAATGCGTTCGCGACCCAATACTATCGTTCATTCAATGCGGACGCGCGCGATCTGGCGACGGAATGGGATCTCTACGTGCAGAACCTGCAGTACGGATATGATGCCGAGCGAGCAGCGATCGAGTTCCAGCAGGGGACAGAGTTGAATCAAGACCGCCCCAGTCATCAGTGCGAGATCCTGGCAGATCGGGGGTGGCAGTCGAGTGGTGTGCTGGTTAAGGAAGGGGAATCCTATGAACTGTCGGCAACCGGACGGTTTGAACTCGCCAGTGTTCCCGTTCCCTGGATCAGCGAACCGCAGGGAATCAGTTTTCGTTATTCGGGCGGCCGACCGCTGGGAACGCTGATCGCATGCATCAGAACTGAGGGCGATTCGGGGGAATCGATGCTCAAAACCAAGGTGATCGGCCGTGGCACAACGTTTCGCGTCCCATCAACCGGCACACTCTATTTGCGTCTGAACGATGACTGGAATTCGCTGCACGACAACCGTGGTCAGGTGGTGGTTGAAATCAAGAATGGGAACCGCTGAGATTGCGGAAACGACTTATTCGACTTTGGCTTCTGGTCCGCCGCCACTTTCTGTCAGTTGACCCAACTTGGCGACAGCCGCTTTGCGGGCGGCGTCAAACAACTCGGCATCCGCTGGCTTTTTCGACTTGGCGAACGTGACCAGGGCTTTGGCTTCCTTTTGCAACGCATTGTAAACATTGACCATTCGATCGATGTACTCTTCATCGTCATCCGAAAGATCCGTTTCCTGCAACCGCCGCAGCAACTTCTTGACGGCGTCGATTCCGTTGACAGTGCCGGTCATCAGGTCTTCCACCTGTTTGGCGGTGTAGACTTCCTTGGCAAACGCATCGGCAGTCACCCCGATCAGACCCAGCGAACTCTGAATATGGCCAACTCCCAGGCCCCCGACTGCCTGTAATTTGGCATTCGCATCCTGGACCTCCTTGGAATTGGTATCCTGAGACCGGACAATGCCGAATGACAAGCCCCAAAGCAGCATGGCAGAAAGGGCGATCAACCCGGAATTGCGAAAGAATCGGGGGGAGAACATGAGAATCATTCCTTCCGTGGAATCAAACTGGTCGACGGACCCTGACACCGGGATGATAATGTCGAGTGGAAAAATGACCAAGATGGATTTGTGATGGCGTCATACAGCCCGAGAGGTTTGACGCATCACACCAAGCGGATTGCAGGCGGGAACCGGATGATCGACGTTCAAGATGTCACCAAGATTCACAAGCGAGGTCAGCTCGAAGTTCACGCATTACGCGGTGTTTCGTGCCAGATTGCTCAGGGTTCATTCACATTCATCCTCGGGCCATCAGGGAGTGGGAAAAGCACGCTGCTCTACCTGTTGGGAGCCTTGGACGAACCGACCAGCGGTGTCATTTCCGTTTCCGGAACACCTTTGGGAGGAATGACTTCGCGTGAACGAGACAAGTTTCGACGCGAAGAGGTCGGGTTTATCTTTTAAAGTTTCAATCTGCTGTCCAACCTGTCTGCTGTCGATAACGCCCTGGTCCCGTTTCTGCCTCGCGGAGTTGCTCCTGAACAACGCCGTGAAGCGATCGAATTGCTCAGTCGCCTCGGTCTGAAAGACCGACTGACGCATCGACCAAATCAGCTTTCCGGCGGAGAACAGCAGCGAGTCGCCATTGCCCGAGCCTTGCTGAAGAAGCCGAAGCTGGTCCTGGCGGACGAACCGACCGGAGAACTGGATACCGAAAACGGTGCCGCCATCATGGCGGACCTGAGGACCCTCTGCCGCGAACACCAGTCAACAGTAGTGGTGGTGACGCACGAACAGGAACACGTCCAACCCGGCGATTCACTGATCCGCATCCGCGATGGCCGCGTGAGTGGGTAGCGGGAAGCTTTCAGCCGTCAGCGATCAGCATTCAACAAGAAAAAGCGAGTGAAGCGGTCGTCGGCTGAATTTGATTTCTACTCCAAAGGAGTTACGTCCTATAGCCCAGGGTTGCCGCGTTTCGCGGCTACCCTGGGAATGAGTCCGGGAGCAGGTTTACCCTGAAAGGGTTGCGTCATCGAGTTTGACGGAACCCCGTTGGGGTACGGGGC
>CAIWEX010000007.1 GCA_903911795.1 uncultured Schlesneria sp. | reverse complement strand
GACATCATCGAAGACGCGAGATTCAATTTCGTGTTGCTTGTCCTGCTTCGCCTTCAGCAACTTACAGGCAATGTCGAATGGATTGAGTGGCAACATCGCTACGGACTTTGAATTCTTCGTCGGCCGACATTTTTGCTCGTTCGCCTTGCGGGCTGCAAAGATTTCCAACCGTTTTCGGATACTTGATCCACGCGATCCAACTAACGAAATATATGCCTTTCGAAGTTTCTCACGACGTCGAAGCAGTTCATCACTCGCTTCGAGAATGTGGTCGACCGTCGCGAAAACAAACTCTTTAAGATCACAATCCGCAGTACAGACAGGCTCTTTCTTCACGGACTTGTTCAGTATCCTCAGCGGGATGGAACCGTGAGTTCGTGGCGTTCCGATCCAGTATCTTTCAGGAGCCAGGTCCGTGAATTCGACGCCCATCGAGACGGTGAGGGCAAGGCTGCCTGGGTTGCTGCCACCTGTTGCTGGCAAGAAGCTGACTCGCTCAATGAGGTCTTCCTGCCTGCGTCCAAACATGACAATGCCCGCCACATCTTCTTCCCGCTTGAATCCGTGCGGCTTCAGCACTTTGGCAAAGTCTTTGAATAACGATGTAATCCGCTGCGAAGCCGCCATGAAATCCTCTCTGCTCATGCACCACAGATTTCGAAAAATGATTCCGCAGCATCACGTATGTCATCGTCTTCATGGTGCAACAGTGGCCGCACGACATCGGAAAGCCCCGACGCACGTACATCACACGCCCACCAGCAACATCGATATATGATCGCAGTATTTCCACTGAGCAGTCCAGTTCGCAAGTGCGGGATGACTTGCTCGGAAGGATGCGACATCAGAACGGCACTGATGGCTTCGTACATTCCCAGTCCCGTATCTGCTGTAATGGAATTGATGAGGAGAGGAATGCATCGCCCATCGGGATTTGCCGTAAACAGACGGAGTACGTCGCAGCACACGGTGCATTCATCGGTGGAAACATCGTGATCTGAAGGCATCGGCTGATGAGCAGCCAGGAAAGCCAGTGCTTCGTCAACTGTCATCGAAATCTGCTTTCGTCATCGAGGCGCGGATGTCAACAATAGTGAATGCCCCTCAAGAAATCCCTTCATCGGGTGACTGGAAAAGTGGCAGATGTAGTCTCCAGCGAATTGCGGCCATTCGGAGCAGCAGGGTGACCAGGGCTCCGAAGACCATGTTAAACCAGTGCCCCGGCCAAACTAAGGCTGCTCCCAGGAATGAAATACTCCCGAACAATGCTGCAGTGGCGTACAAGTTGATGTGCTGCCTGAAGACCAGCGGAACTTCTCCCAACAGAACATCCCGAAACATCCCGCCAGCGACACCCGTCACAACGCCAAACAGGGCGCAAATCGTCCCCGGATGCTTCAAGCTGTACGTCTTGTTCGTTCCCACCATGGTGACGAAGGCGAGAAAAAATGCGTCGGTGATCAGGAATGGTGTGGACGATGGATTCAGATACTGAGCCAGATAGATCGTCAGCGCTGCCGTGACAATCCCCGAAATTAAAAAGGAATGATCACTGACCCAGAAAACCGGAACATCCAGAATGATATCCCGAAGCGTGCCGCCGCCGACCGACGTCACCAGTCCCAGGACTATGACTCCAAACCAGTCAATTCCCTTACCACGAGCCGCGAGCGCTCCTGTGGCCGCTCCAAACACGACCGCCAGATGTTCAAGGACGTACCGCACGGTTTTGACTGTCTCTCGAAGTTGTTGAATTCGGTTCATTTCTGAGTTTGCGAATTCGCGCCGCTCGCAAATCGATACGCAGAGTTTTACCCGGTTACTTCGACACGGCAAACCCTGGCAGGTTCGGAAAGCCCCCATTTCGCTGGCTCTGAATTCAACAGACATGTCCGCGCAGCTGGGAATCCAAACTCAACACTCAACCAGGAAAGACTAGAAACGCGGAGGGCGCGGAGATCGCAGAGCAAAAAACGGGAGAATGTCGTTTACCACGGAGGTCACGGAGGGGCACAGAGAGTAAATCAGGGAAGAGTCCTTCACGCGACTTGGAGCGATGTGATGATGTTTGCTCCCATGGGGTGAAGAATGAGGTCTTGAGAATTTCCTTAGTGGGCTGAAGGCCCAAAAGAACGAAGTCCTGTGCTTTGTGGTTGCGCGGAAACGGTGGATGCGAATCGTTCCACTCCCCGTGCCACATCAACGAACACCGATGCAGCGGCTGGAGTGACAACGACCGGGACGGTAAGATAACGAGCCAAAGCCGTTCGATCGCATGGACTCGCGAAACTGTACTTTCCTGAAGGAGCAAATATGGCATCTGCATCTGTTGGTCTTGGCTGGATTGAGATCTTTCTGTTTCTGCTCGGTGGCAGTGGTTTACTGGGAATGCCACCCGGTGAACGTGATGCCGCGCTCTTGAAGGCGGCACCTCAGAACAGCTTGGTGTACGTCGAATGGGCGGCTCGCGGCCCCGGAAAAGTCGATGCGCCGGGGATCGATGGTCTGATCGCAGATCCGGAAATTCAGTTCTTGCTGAAATCCATCGAAACAGGATTGCTCCCCGAGAACGAGCGTGGCGTTGATCCCGACCAGGAACATTCGCAATTCTCGTCACGCGATTCGTTTCGGCTGGCGAAGCTTTTGACCGCCCATCCGGGGTGCATTTTCGTAACGTTCGATCCCCCGCCAGCAGCCAATGGGTTGCTGTTTGTCCCCAATCCACAAGACCTGCTGAAGCGACTCCACGTCAGCGTAATCATTGATGCCGGGGCGGACAGTGACGCCATCATTGATAGCATCAATCAGATTTCGGGCCACGAAATTCCGCATCAGCCCGTGATGCATCCCATTCCGGCTCCTAACGGGATGCAGGCCAGTATTCATCAGGAGGGAACTCGACTGCTGATCGGGCTCGGCGCGAATACCGTCGCACAAATTCAGGCCGGACTGCGTGGGGAAGTCAAAGGTCTTGATACGAATCCTCGCTTTCAGGCAGGGTGGAAACGAGTTGGAATCGATCGAGTCGGTGCCGTCAGCTGGTTTGACGTGCGCAACACGACCAACATCGTGCTGCAGTCACTCGGGCCCGCAGGTGCGATCGCTCAACCGATCATTCAGGGCCTGGGAGCCGATGCGTTGGATTATCTGCTGACGGGTGCTGGTGTCGTCGAGGGGACCGTTGTACAGCGATCATTTCTGGCGACAGGTGGACGAACGGACGGAATCCTGCTTGTGGCAGGAAGCCCGCCATTGAAAATCGAACAATTGTCGCATATCCCCATCGACAGTGATCTCGTCATGGCAGCAAGCTTGAGTGTCGGACAGGTTGTCAAAGGGGTTCGCGAACTTGTCGGGAAGACTCATCCACTGTCGGTTCAGGTCTTCGATGAAACGCTCAAAGAGCTGGAAACAGAACTCGGCTTGAACCTTGTCAACGACGTTTACCCGGCATTTGGAAATGCCTGGACGGCTTTCAGTTCTCCTTCTGAGGGGGGAATCGCTGGAAGCGGGCTCATCGCAGCTCTGGAAGTCCGTGATCCCGCCAAAGCACAGGTTTTATACAATCGCCTGCTGCAACTGGTCGAACAGGCACTGGCACCGCAGGGAGCGGAATTTGGTGGCGATGTCGAGTTGAAACAGCAGGAGTTTCTCGGGCATGCCATTTCCTATGTGAATGGCAGCGGATTGAGTCTGGGAGTGAATCCCACAGTCATCCCGACGTTCTGCCTGACACGCGGTCATGTGTTGTTTGCGGTGCATCCGCAAGCGATGAAGGCGCACTTGCGGCACCTGTCATTGCAGCGGCCGGGATTTGACCGGGTTGCCATGAAAAAGTTGTCTCTAACCAAGGACGAATTGCTCCTGGGGTGTTATCTCGACGGTGTTCGTTCCGTACAGACTCTCAGCGGTCTGATCCCATTCCTGGGGCAGACGATTGCTGAGATCGTTCATACGCAGGGCGGAACATTTGATCCATTCGTGATCCCGTCATCAGTGGCTCTGGTTCCCTATGCGGGTGATATCACTCTGTCTGTTGCCAGGGTGAACGACGGAATCCTGATGGAATCGCGAAATCCTCACCTGGGGATTGGAATGATCGCTGGGTTTGTCACCGTGAACAACTGGTTCCACAACGGATATGCGGGCTATCTACAGGCACAGAGCAAGCCAGCCACGAACGATGGGGGACTGGGAGCCGCCGAAGGCCAGGTCGTACCAGCAGTCGCTGAAAAACCTGTCGAAGCCCCCAAGGAAAAGCCGGGAGATGCCGCGGCCAGACGCGCCGCGCCGATTCTCATGAAAGCCATGATTCCAGACGGTGTCCAGCAGTTCATTCCCGACGATGTCTTCCGGAAACTTGCGGAACCACCTTCGCCTGAAGCATTGAAGCAACGGGAAGATCGTCGCAAGGAACTGGAAGCAAGAAAACGCGAACGACTCGAACGCCGTCGACCGAAGCAACCGTTGCCTTGACGGCAAACTTCGTCCTCAAGGT
>CAIWEX010000006.1 GCA_903911795.1 uncultured Schlesneria sp. | reverse complement strand
GGCAGATGATTGAGCAGATTTCGACCATGGACATTTGCGGACTAAACGATTTCGTGAACTCTGAAGTATGCAATCGTCATTGGAATTCGACAATCGCGATTTCGGCACAAAGACAGTCGGGGTCGGGCCTGCGCGATCAGTCAATGCATCAACAGTTGATGCCAGCCATGAAATCAAACACGTTCGTTCATGCCTGACGCGTTTCAAACGTGGGTACGTTCGTTATCCTCTCTCGTTCCAACATGGGATTTTACGAACGTCAAAAGTGGCAATCGGTTCAAGCAGAATGCGAATTATTATTGCAGGTGGTGGGCTGGCCGGGCTGGCTGCTGCCGTGGCACTGGCTCAGCGGGGGTTGAAGTGCGTTGTCCTCGAGTCGCGACCTCGACTGGGTGGTCGCGCCAGTTCGTTCCTTGACCCGACAACCGAAACCTATGTCGATAACTGCCAGCATGTGTCTCTCGGCTGCTGCACAAATTTCCGTCACTTTTGTGAAACGACCGGGTTGGCGGAATTCTTCCGGACCGAAAAGACTTTGTATTTCGTTGGGCCCGATGGCTTGATCGACCAGTTTTCCGCAGGTCCCATGCCCGCTCCTTTGCATCTGTCAGGTGCGTTTGCCGGATTGCGATATCTCAGTCTGCGAGACAAGTGGCGACTGGCCCTGGGACTTCGTTCGCTGGCGAAGGGGTTTTCTGCTGCTGAACGAAAGTTGCCGTTTTCGGAATGGCTGGTCAGGCATCGGCAGACCCCCACCGCGATTACTCGATTCTGGCATGTGGTCCTGGTGAGTGCTCTCAGCGAATCATTGGACCGGATTGATGTCGAACATGCACGTAAAGTCTTCGTCGATACTTTTCTGGCGCACCGGGATGGCTGGCTCGTAGAGATCCCCTCCGTCCCGCTGGAAGACCTGTATGGTGGACGTTTGACCGAATGGCTGTCGTCACACGGCTCCGAAATCCGGCTGCAGTCAGCCGTAGAACAGTTGGAACTTTGCGGTGAACGTGTCTCCGGCGTACGACTGGCGACTGACGAAGTGCTCGAGGGGGATGAGTTCGTTGTTGCTCTCCCTTTCTTTCGCGTGATGTCGGTGCTCCCTCCTGCACTGGCTCAGCATCCCGATCTGGCTGGCGTTGAGAAACTGCAGACGGCGCCGATTTCCAGTGTTCACCTGTGGTTTGACCGCCCGATTACGGAATTGCCGCATGCCGTGTTTGTCGATCGTCTCTGCCAGTGGGTGTTCAATCGTACGGTACTGGCCGGGCGATCTGCGGGGCCGGTGTCGGACCAGGCCGCAGTGACGCCGGAACCGACGCGTGCTTCGAACGAATACTATTATCAGATTGTGATCAGCGCCAGCCGTGAACTGGCAGGTCAATCGCGGGAATCGATCCTGGCGCAGGTCATTGCCGAACTGACAGCAGTCTGGCCCGAGGCTGGTACAGCCCGGTTGTTGCATTCGCGGCAGGTGACAGAGCATCGGGCCGTCTTTTCGCCGGTTCCGGGGGTGGATGCCTTGCGACCTGCACAGCAGTCGCCGGTTGGCAACCTGCAATTCGCGGGGGATTGGACACAGACAGGCTGGCCTGCGACGATGGAAGGGGCGGTGCGGAGTGGCTATCTTGCGGCCGAGAATGTACTGAGACGACTGGGACGGGCCGAACCGGTCGTGCGACCTGATCTTCCAGTGGCGACGCTAAGTCGCTGGCTGATGGGGATTCGATCGAAATAGTGAGCATTGATTTGAGCGGCAAAACGTCGGGAGCCGAACTCGTGGGAGTTCAAGGGTGGGTGGCACGGTCTTGGAGTCTTCGACAAGGCCGTGAGATTGAGAATTGACTCGGCATACAAGCAGGGCCTTGTCGAAGACCCGAGACTATGGCACCCCATTTTGAGAATCGCGTCAGTTTTGGGAAATGACGGTTTGTGAAGCAATAAACGTCGGCGTTGGAAACGGCTATCTTCACGCGGAGCGATGAAGGCTACTTAGGTATGATTTCGGAAACAGTAAAAAAACTCGGCTCGATCTTCGCGCTTCTGATGGCGTTTGTGGCCGTGGGTGCGATCAGTTTTCGCTACACAGAAGGCTGGGACTGGCTGCAATGCTTCTACG
>CAIWEX010000005.1 GCA_903911795.1 uncultured Schlesneria sp. | reverse complement strand
GTCCACGCCGTGCAGGGCACGCCGCTGCTGGCCTGGCCATTGCGCGATTCAGGAATTGATCTCTCACGGAGTCGCGGAGGTCATCAAGCGACTTGTTGCGACGCATTTTCCGTCTCTGTGTCTCCGAGGCTCTGCGAGGTTCCAATTCGAACAAAGTCCGAATTTAGGTGAAGACATCTCACGTGTCATGAGCCATGCGAAGACACACGACAGAGCAGTACTGATCTCGGTGGCGTCGGTGAAATCGTCAGACCAGCAACTGGCCGTCGGCGGAGCGCGAACTTCAGAAGCCCCGCACTGAATGTGGATCGATTTGATTGAAACGGTTTACAGAGTCGCAGCCATCAGGCAATCTGGTAGTTCGACGCCCCCCATTGGCATTGGTGCCACAGAATCGGTGTGCAGGTCGTACATGCCGGCCGCGTTCAGATGGAAGAAGCGTTGGAACCAGAGCATCTTCTGGACGTTTGGCTGAGGTGGCGTCAGCGCAAATTGAACTCCGCGTTTTTCGGTCCAGTCGAACAACATCCCGAAAAAGCCGCTGGGAATGTATTTTACGAAACGCATGTCGATCGCGATGGAACGACAATGTTCTCGTTCGATCAGCATGAACAGCCCGTCTCGCAGCAGAGCCAGATCGGCACCATCCCAGATGTCCATTTCACCAACATGCAAGAGATGCAGTTCGTCTTGAACTTCGATCAGCATTCGTTTGAAGTATCGTTGCGTCATGCTTGAAAGATCCCGGCTTGGATTCGATCAGTCGAAGACCAGACTTCTGTCTGGCTGGATTCGAACTGAACGCAAACCGTGGACCAACAGGCCACTAATGCGAATGATTTTCGCAACACGTTAATGCAGCGGGAATTGCGACACGGTCGAGTCGGCGTCGCTGAATAACAACGTCGCAAATCGGCATCATTAACTCCAGGGAATTGATGCCATATGGCATCTTCAGGCGACGGCGCCAGTGCGTTGCTGCGTTTGCCGATATCGCGACTTCGGACGGATTGTCAGGCGATACCACGCTGGGGCGAGAAAGCGATACCAGCAGTGACGACAACGGAGTTGAACGCAAAACAGCATCGCAACAAGCGAGATAGGAGACTGGCTTCGACGGATTGACGTTGATCCGCAATGTGGACAATGCATTTTGAGAACTCCTGAAACCCGGCTGCGGAGTACCGTTTATCCCGCAGGTTAACAATCGGCAAGAATTGCCAGTCTCTTTTGAAATTCAGCAGCGGTATCGACCGATGACCATTTCGGCACACCTGGTGGAGACCTCAAAGGCGTCAGAACCCGTTCTATCGTTGCAGGTGTACAAACTTCATACGTCGACTGGATGTTCCCGACCACCCTGTGCCAATCAGGGGTCGGGTCTGCGACTTTTCGATTTTGGCCGTACATAACTATGATCATTGAAGGATGACTTTGACCGGCCAAAATCGAAAAATCGCAGACCCGACCCCGTTCATCTCCCACGCGGCCTCGGACATGACGTATGTTCCGAACAGAGGCACGGCATAGTGACTGCGCCGAAATCCCCGCGATCCGCCCCCTGGCGCCTTCCCCAGCAGGAATCATGCGAGACAAGTCGATTGCCGTTTTGGCGTTCGGGCTGTTTCTTCTCACGACGGCGACGCTGTTTCTGCGTCCGGCCGAGTTGTTCATTTGGCTGGCAGACTGGCCGATCTACGAACTGCTGATTCTTTCGTCTTTCGGGTTGGCGTTTCAGTCGTTCACCGGACACTTTCGCTGGTTCATGCTCGCCCGACAACCCGTTACGCTCTGTGTGGCGGGAGTGTTTGTGGCCATTGCTATTTCTCACCTGCAATACATCTATGTCAGCGGTGCCATCGATTCGGGAACACTCTTTCTCAAGACGTTGATTTACTTCGGCCTGCTGATTACGACTGTGAATTCACCCAGCCGACTGAAGACCTTTCTGCTGACAGTGGCGATTTGTGCTTCGACCATGGTGACACTTTGCGTGGTCGACTATTACGAACTGTACGACTTCGAGTTCATTGAACACCTGGACGACATGCAGGGAGTGACCGACGAAGACGAAATCATCACCGTAAAACGCATGCGTGGGACCGGGATTTTCCAAGACCCGAACGACATGGCGATGGTCATTTGCTTCACCGGTGTGATCTGTTCGATGTTTCTGCTCGATCCGGTCGCCAGTAAACTCAGGCTGCTCTGGCTGCTGCCGATGATCGTTTTACTGATTGGACTGCTTTCTACGAAATCTCGCGGGGGACTATTGGCCTGTGGTGTTGCGGGCCTGGTGTTACTCTCCGTTCGATATGGCGGACGTGTCGCGTTTCTGGCAGGAGTCATGGCGATTTCGATCCTGCCACTCATCGCCGGGCGTCAGGCCGATATCGATCTGGAAGAAGGGGGAACGGGACACGAGCGAGTGACCCTGTGGCGTGAAGGATTTCAGGAACTGAAATCGCCAGCGATCTTGTTTGGAACCGGGCAGGGGTCGTATCCCGACATTGCAGGACTGGTGGCCCACAATTCGTACATTCACTCGTATGTGGAACTCGGTCTGTTCGGTGGAACAATGTTTTTCGGCTGCTTTTTCTTCATTGGCATGCAGCTTTATCGGATGGGTCGCCTTCCTGAACCGGTCTTGAACGACGAACTGGTGCGCATGCGTCCCTTCATCTGTGCAATGGTGGCGGGTTGGTGCATGTCGATCTTCTCTCTGTCCAGGTGCTACGTCGTTCCGACATATTTGCTGATTGGCACGGCGACCACATACCTCAACCTGGTCTGGATTCATACGGCATCGGGTGAACCACTGGTGATCTGGAATCGCCTGCACGCAATTCGACTGGCGGTGGCGAGTGGGACGGCTTTCGCGGGGCTTTATCTCTTCACCGCAATCATGGCCCACTAGTGCCACCCAACGAATACTTTTTCGGGTTCGCTCCTGTTACTTTTGGGCCTCGTCCGCCTGTTTGCGCGAGAATCGTTGAGCGAGATTTTCCTGTCCGATAGCCAACGGTTCGGCTTTCGGGTTCATCTTCAACCACTTTGCATACTGTGCCTGAATTGATTTGACTCGATCACCATTGTCAGGATGCGATTGAAAAAACTTCGCCCAAGGCATGCCTTCCGCAGCGAGAGACTTCCCCCCTTTCTTTTGAAAAAGCTTTGCCATTTCGCGCGGGTCGTAACCCGCAGCCAGAGACCAGGCAACTCCATCGTGATCGGCATCGCGTTCATCCTCCGGGTGAAACGGTTTTGCCCAAAGCTTCATCATGCCGGGGCCCGATTGCAGGAATTGGTTCAGATTTTGTGGCGAGGTAAACGACTTCTCCATGAGTTTCATCCGCTTGATGGGAATTAACTGGTGACCGCGATCCAAGTGCGACAATTCATGTCCCACGATCCCGATCAGTGCCGCTTCACTCCCCGCTGCGTCGAGCAGTCCATCAAAGAAGATCAGCGTTCCGCCGGGGCATGAGCGAGCGTCGATTTTTGGGGAACGTGCCACCATCACCTGAATCACTGGGTAGCGACTCTTGTGCTTCATGTACGGCTTCAGGGTTTCAACCAGGCTCGACAGGTACTCAACATCACGCCCCGTCGAATCAACAGTGATTCCCGAGTCCTTGAACGAAGCCAGTCCGCTTTGCAGGATCTGCTTGCCGAGTTGTCGTTCCTCTTCGACGGTAACGAGGATCTTTTCCAATGCCTGCCGATCTGCTACGGAGTCCTCAGCGAAGGCCTGCTCAAACAGTTTCGTCGGATCGGTAAAGGGAAGCTTGACTGGCTGCGCTGCCAGTTCACACAACCCAAAGCCATTCAATTCCACCAGAATGACCAGTCCGATAATTCGCACGATCGAATGTCGACAATGGAAGATCATTTGAATCGCTACCGGTTTTGGAACGAGCGTTTTACCAACACATTTGATACTCAAGAATGCAGCGTTAAATCTGCTTTTTCTTCTTCCGTGGTTTGGGCTCTTGAACCGCACCCTTCGGATCTGGCTCGTTCCCCCAACGCGGAGGGACAAGGGTCTTGTTCCAGGCCTCCCACTTGTCCGCCAGTGAACGGACTTTTTCCGGCTCTGCCGCTGCGAGATTTCGAGACTCGGACGGATCTTCACGAAGGTTATAGAGCTCGGCATCAGTGACTGTGGCTTTCCCGGCAATCTTGCCCGACTTTACCAGCTTCCAGTCCGCGTCCCGAATCGCGAATCGGGATTGATTCCGCCAATAGAGAGCATCGTGGGGAGGTGCTGCCTCATTTGATGTCATTGCGGGCAGCAAATTGACACCATCAAGTTTCCAGTCGGACGAAATCTCGATTCCTGCGGCGGCCAATGCCGTCGGCAGGACATCCAGTTGAATGACAGGATGCACACACTTCTGGCCTGCCGGGAGCTTCGCTTTCCATTGAACGACGAACGGCACATGAATGCCCCCTTCCCATGTTTCGCCTTTCTTGCCGCGCAGATTCCCGTTTCGAGATCCGTTTACCTCCAGCGGACCTCCATTATCACTGAAAAAGAATATCAACGTGTTTTCTTCCTGTCCTGTCGTTCGCAGCGTTTCCAGAACCACGCCAATGGCATCGTCCATCGATGACTGCATTGCTGCATACGTGCGACGTTTGGCGTCGTCGATCTCAGCGAATTGCTCAAGCTTTTCTGCAGTCGCATGCATTGGAGTGTGGACCGAATTAAACGGAAGGTACAAAAACCACGGCGTCTGTCTGGATCTCGTGATGAAGGCTGCTGCTTCTCGTCCGAATGCCGTCGTCAAGTACTCCTCTTCTTTCACGGCCTCTCCATTCCGATGGATGGCAGTCGGCCCCTTTTCGTCAGGAACTGGCCGATAACCATGCTGCCCACCGAGAAAGCCAAAGAATTCGTCGAAGCCTCGGCTCGTCGGAACCAAATCGTGGCGATGTCCCAGATGCCATTTTCCAACCATCCCGGTGACATACCCGGCATTCTTCAGTCGTTGCGGCATCGTCGTTTCACTGAGAGCCAGTCCTTGATCAATATTTTTTGCTGAAGGAGGCCCCTGCGGATTCAACTCATTACCAAATCGCTGCTGGTACCGGCCGGTCATCAAGCCCGACCGTGTCGGCGAGCAGACGCAACCACTGACATATCCGTTCGTGCAGACAACCCCATTCTTGGCGAGCGAATCAATATGCGGCGTGGGGATATCCTGGCAGCCATTGAATCCGACGTCTGCAAATCCCATATCGTCGGCAACAATAACCAGAATATTCGGCCGTCGAATTTCCGCTGCCCGCGTGAACCCATCGCAGACGGACAGCAGGGCGAGCACTGAAAGCAGTCGATGAAGCGGAAAAAACAGTTTCATTCAATATCCCTCCGTTGGACTGATCAAAGCCGAAGTTAGACAGATTCGTGGCGACATGCAGCAAGACATCATGGAGATGGCTGTAGTTTCGGAGAATGTTCCAGAAACCACCCCGTTCTCTCAAGCGTGGGAGGGACGGGAATAGGAAGCTTTTCACCGGTCGTCTTCCAGATCGTCCAGCGGATCGTCAGATCAACCGGGAAGTTTCCGACACCTCCGGCGACGAGGTTTTTCAGTTCCTGAACCTGTTGCTCGGCGCGCAATCGCCCCAGTGACAAAACGGAAGCACGACGAACGTCCTCAAATTCCGGCGGAATTCCGGCGACATCCTTTACTCGCTCGAGCAACTTGTCAGCCAGAGATTTGTTCGCCTCGCCCTCCTGAATAACACCCAGCGACCAGATGGCAGCAGCACGTGAGTCGATGCCAAACGTCAGGCTTTTGGGGATAAACGTCTCCATCAGTGGAATCGCCTGGCGGGATTTGAGGATTCCGAGCAACTCAAACAGGTGAGCCATCTGTCGATCCGTATGTTTTGGCATCGTCGTAGTCGCCGCATCCTTTGTGATGCGTTCGGCGTAGGAATGTACGGACGCGGCCGTTTCTGGAAGAGCCAGTTTCCTCAGTGACCACGCCGCCGCCACCATCACTTCCGGACGCTTGGACTCGATCAGTTCGATCAGTCGTCCAGAAACCTGCTTTTGATCCAGAGCGCCTAATACCAATGCGGCCTGTTCCTGTCCGCGCCAGTCGTCACCTGCCAGGATCGCTATCGCAGATGCAATGATTTCTGTTTTGAATTCACCGTTCTTTGCCATGGAAAACAAGGCATTGCGAACATTGACACGCAGTTCCGGGTGCGGATC
>CAIWEX010000004.1 GCA_903911795.1 uncultured Schlesneria sp. | reverse complement strand
TAAAGTCCATGCGATTGATGGTCGCCTGATTCGCGAAGTGCAGTTTCCGGGAATCGGTTCGGCGACCGGATTTACTGGCAAGCGGACTGAAACCGAAACGTTTTATTCGTTTTCCAGCTTCGCAACGCCCCCTTCGATCTTTCGGTACGATCTGTTGACTGGTGAAAGTAAGCTGTTGCGTCGAGCCGCCGTGAAATTCAATCCAGAGGATTACGAAGTCAAGCAGGTGTTTTATTCGAGCAAGGATGGAACGCGAGTCCCGATGTTCGTGGCCCACAAGAAAGGGCTGAAGCTGGATGGATCAAATCCCACGTTGCTTTACGGTTACGGTGGTTTTTCGATCGCGCTCACTCCCTCGTTCTCGGTTTCACGACTGGCCTGGATGGAGATGGGTGGGGTCTATGCGATGCCGAACCTGCGTGGCGGGGGAGAATATGGCGAAGAATGGCACAAGGCAGGGACCAAGCTGCAGAAGCAGAATGTATTCGACGACTTCATCGCGGCTGCGGAATGGCTGATCAAAAACAACTACACTCAGCCTGCCAAGCTTGGCATTCAGGGTGGTTCTAACGGCGGGTTGCTGGTGGGAGCCTGCATGACTCAGCGACCCGATCTTTTTGGGGCCTGCCTTCCAGCCGTCGGCGTGATGGATATGCTTCGTTTTCACAAGTTCACGGCAGGTAGGTTCTGGGTGGATGATTACGGCAGCGCAGATAATCCCGAAGAATTTAAGGCTTTGCTGGCGTATTCGCCGTATCACTCGCTCAAGGCCCAGACGCGATATCCAGCGACACTCGTGACGACTGCAGACACCGATGACCGTGTCGTTCCCGGCCACAGCTTCAAATTTGCGGCCCGGTTGCAGGAAAGTCATACGGGTGATGCGCCTGTTCTGATTCGAGTCGAAACTCGGGCTGGTCACGGGGCTGGCAAGCCAACGTCAAAGCTCATCGAAGAAACCGCCGATCTGTGGGCATTTCTGGTCAAGAATCTTGGCGTGAAATAGAAATCTTTTTCGGATCGTGTTGAGGATTCTTCTGCAAATTCGTTTCCAGGAAAAGCGAGAGCCGGGCACTTCGCCCGGTTCTTCGGAAGTTCGTTTGACGCCGTGAATCTGGTTCCGCGGATGTCCCGCAGTATCCATTCGTCGGCGCTGGATGAATCTTGACGAATCAGGAGACTCCGATGAACCCACGACTCTTGGGAGGTTCGTGCCGGTCGCGTCTGATGACCGGCCTGCTGGCTGTGACAGCCGTTTTGGGCTTGGTGGCGTCGTCTCATGCCTGCAATGGTGCAGGCGGAGGTAGCCGCAGCAGCGGGCCGCCCGGTGGAGGCGGCACAGGCGCAGGTGGCGGCACAGCATCTGTTGCTCAAGCGAGGATGGCAATGCAGGCCGCTCAGATGGCTCAGAACCAACAACAGGCGACCAACCAGTACGTTGCCAACATGCACGCTCAGCACAACATGATGTTACAGCAAATGCATCAGCGCCAGTTTCAGCAACTCCAGGCGATGCGCCAGGCGAGCATGAAAAAGAAGGCCGCCGCCGCTGCGCCGCGGACAATCGAAGTCAGCACAAAATCAGCTAGCAAAGTGAATAAGGCTGTGACAAAAACGTCGAAGACCACTTCCCCATCGGTCTGATCGATGACTTGGGATTCTCCTTTCAGAACCTCTTTCGGCTGCACCGATTTGGTCCAATGCGACCCAATCGGTGCAGCGCCGTCTGATTCGTTACGGCGCCTTCCGATCAACGGAGCCAGAGTTCACCAACCGAGCCCTTTCGCGCTGAATTTGTAGCGATCGAATTGCTCGAAAAAATACGAAGCGGCGGGGCTGCCACATCTTTTTCTCTCAGTTGGGTGGCGGGGGCGCACCTGCTTTGGGGAAGCCCCGTTCCAATGCGTTCCAATTCGGGGGCTTCTGCAAAGCCAGTGCGCCCCGCCACCCCGTCGGTTCCGATGGACGACTGGAGACGCCCATCGCCAGAAACCGGACGCTAGCGCGTTCAGGCTGATGGTCGCAGGTTTTTCGACGGTTTCACCCAGTTGATGACAACTGGAATAGCGAAGGGTTCGGAAAAGCGGAATACATCCACGGTCACGTCTGTGCTGATGTAGGGTGGGACAAGTGGCGCTTCGCCACGCGGGCCCACCATCATTTCTCGACATTTCCTTTTGGTCTGCCCGCGTTCGAAGCGAACTGGTCCCACCCTACATTGAAAAAGGCGATTGCCTGCCTTCGTCGACCGGATATGTGGCGGACAATTCGTATGAACCGTAAACTGCTGGCTCCGAATTCTGGATCACATTTCACGGAGTTTCATCATGGTCTGTCGTCGATTGGGTCTGGGGCTGCTGCTGGTCGCCTGTGTATTGGTTTCTCGTTTCGCCGGGGCTGCGGACGAAGAGGGGTTCCGGTCCCTGTTTAATGGAAAAGACCTGACGGGCTGGGATGGTGACACCACCCTCTGGAAGGTCGCGGACAACTGTGTGCTGGGTGATTCGCCGGGAATTAAGCACAATCAGTTCTTATGCACGAAAGAAGAGTTTGGCGACTTTGAACTCAAGCTGGAGTTCCGTATGAAGGATGGCGTGGGAAACTCGGGCGTTCAATTCCGGACGAAGAAGGTCCCCAACAGTACCGAAGTTTCCGGCTACCAGGCTGACATTGGTGAGAAGTACTGGGGCTGCCTGTACGACGAATCGCGTCGGAACAAGATCTTGGTCGCTCCCCCTGCCGAGTTCGAGACAAAACTGAAAAAAGGAGATTGGAACGAATATACAATTCGCGCCGAGGGTGATCATGTCGTTTTGAAGATGAATGGAATTACCACGGTCGATTATCGTGAACCAGATGCCAATATCGCTCGTTCCGGAGTTGTGGCCCTGCAAGTCCATAGCGGTGGCCCGATGAAGGTTGAATTCCGAAACATTCGGATCAAGCCGCTGAAGTAGCGGCACGAACGGTCACTTTCTGGATCGCCGCATCCCGACAGGCTGCGGCGAATAAGGCGTTCACGTGACAACCGGTGCCAATAGTCGTCAGCCACGCTCTGCTGCTGAAGAAGGCCCGACGATTTACAAATGCGACCAGTTGCGCAGCATGCTGGAAGCAGCGATCAGGAATCGCTCCAAGCGTCATTCCACCACAGACCCCGTCAAGTTTCTGGGTGGCTACCTTCCCGTTCGAACTGATGCGAACGGGAAGAGCCGTACCAAAGGGGACGAGGAAGAAAACCCGAACACGGCGAGATTTCACTCGTTCTGTACCCAGCTTGCCCGCGCATTGGGGGTCACGAAAGAGTTCATCGTCGAGCGGATCACGCAGGGACTGCTGCACGATGAATCTCAATTGCGGGAACTGTGCGATCACCTGACCGCTGCCAGTGAGCATTACAAGCTGGCGATGTCGGTGATTAAGGACGAACCGCTGAATCGCCCGGTGACGATTCGGATCGGGACCACCAACCTGATCAACATGCGTGTCCTGCCGATGGTCTTGGAGTCGGTACGGCAAAAGTTTCGCGCGGCGTACCCCGACGTGCAGTTGAGATTTGTTCAGACGATCATGGATTCGGATGAACTGCTGGGGACTCAGCCTCCCGTCGGCGTCGACGCAATCGTGGCCTGTTGCCTGGATACACGTGCCGGCAAGATCCCCCCTGCGGAACTGGCTGCCAGCATGCCACTTCGATGCTGTCTGCTCCGTCAGCGTGATTCTGAATCACGAGAATCGTCAGGCGCGATCTGTTTGCCCAACTGGGAAGCACTCCGCGGTACCGATATGGTCGCATTGGCGACTCGGCACAAGCATTTCGATATCCCCTGGTCGACGGTTGAACAAGTCGTGGAGACGATTGAAGAAGTTCCGACTCTGCTGGAAGCGCATGCTCGAGTAGCAGCAAGTGACGCGTGGACGTTGTCGTATCGCGAATTGATGGACGACGTCGACGAGCGAACGCTGGAGATTCTCGATCTGCCTGTGGATCTGGAACGACAAGTCCCGTTGATCGTGGCAGTTCTGCCATCTTTGCGCCGCAGGAAATCACGCGTAGTGGCCAAGGCGACTCGTGATACGGCGGTCGAAAAACAGACGGCATTGAAGATTTTAAAAGAGTGTTTGCAGGTTACTCTGGAACAAG
>CAIWEX010000003.1 GCA_903911795.1 uncultured Schlesneria sp. | reverse complement strand
GGATGTGGCAGGAGTTTTTTGGTCGAGGTCTCGTAGCGACAGCGGACGATTTTGGAATGCGCGGTGATCGTCCCTCGCATCCTGACCTGCTGGACTGGCTCGCGCGTGAGTTCTCGCCGATTGGGGGCTGGGACACGAAACGTATGCACCGCCTGATTGTCACCTCTGCCACCTATCGACAATCGTCAGCCCCTCGAACGGACCTCAGCACTCTTGACCCGAATAATGTGCTCTTGGCACGCCAAGCAAGTCTGCGAGTTCCCGCCGAAACTGTACGTGATGCTGCTCTGGCTGTCAGCGGACTGCTCAGTGATAAGCAAGGGGGACCGAGCGTTTACCCTCCGCAAAACGAACGAGTGACGATGGAAGCGTTTGGCAGCAATGTCTGGAAGCCGAGTGTGGGTGAGGACCGCTATCGGCGCGGATTGTACACGTTTATTCAGCGAACATCGCCGTTTGCACAATCGATCATTTTTGACGCCCCAGTTCCCATGGATGTCTGCACACGTCGTGATCGATCCAATTCACCTCTCCAGGCTCTGACACTGCTCAACGACCCGGTGTTTGCGGAGATGGCCAGAGCGTTTGGAGAAAGGCTGACGCGGGAAGCAGGTCCATCGGTGGAGGATCGTATCCGTTATTCCATCCGCACGACCCTGGGACGACACGCCGAAGAGGCAGAGGTTGCTCGATTGAAGCAGTTTCTCGAAGCACAGAATCATCGGCCTGAATCAGAACGCTGGGGAAACCTGGCAAGCATCCTGCTGAATCTCCATGAATTCATTACCCGCGACTGATGAAGGAGAGATTGATGGAAACCACTTCGATCCCGGAACTGCATCGTCGCTGCTTTTTAGAGCAGACCGCCTGTGGCCTCGGTTCGATGGCACTGGCGAGTCTGCTGGGACAAGAGGCGTCTGCCGACAGTGATCATCTCCGGAAGGTTGCACCTGCTGGTTCACATTTTCCAGCACGCGCCAAGAACGTCATATTCCTGTTCATGGCGGGGGCACCGAGTCAGTATGACCTGTTCGAGCCGAAGCCCGAGATGCAACGATTGCACGGGCAACCGGTCCCTCCTACGTTTCTGGAGGGACTGAGCGATTCGTTGATCAAAGGGAGTGCCCGCGTTTTTGCTTCGCCCCGAAAATTTGCCAGATATGGCGAATGCGGCATGGACTTTTCAGACTATCTTCCGCACCTGGCAACCTGTGCCGACGACCTCTGTATGATCCGTTCGATGCAGACCGATGTCAGCAATCATGACCCCGCCCAGTTACTGATGCAGTGCGGTGTTCCACGTTTTGGAATGCCCTGCATGGGTTCGTGGATCACCTATGGTCTGGGGAGTGAATCTCAAAACCTCCCCGGTTTTATTGTGCTGCTCTCCAATAATGGTCCTGGCGATATCGCCGGGACCGCTTTGTGGGACAGTGCGTTTTTACCGGCGACGCACCGAGGGGTGACTTTTCGCAGTGACAGCGACCCGATTCTGCACCTGGGGAATCTGCCGGGGATCGCTCGCGGTGATCAGCGGCTTCGGCTGGATGTGATCAACGATTTGAACCGCATCCGGCAGCAGAAACAGCCGGACCCTGAAATCGCCACCCGGATTGAATCGTATGAACTTGCCTTTCGCATGCAATCGGCCGCCCCCGAATTGCTTGATTTCTCGCAAGAGACAGCTCAAACGCTGACCGACTACGGCATTGGTCACGAGAAATCGGACGGGTTTGCGAGAAACTGTCTGCTGGCCCGACGGATGGTTGAACGGGGCGTCCGGTTTGTTCAGTTGTACCATTACACATGGGATGATCATTCGGACCTGAATGTCAAACTGAAGGAGAATACCGACAAGACAGACCGCCCCGCCGCGGCATTAATTCACGATTTGAAGCAACGTGGTTTACTGGATGAGACTCTGATTGTCTGGGGCGGCGAATTTGGTCGGACGCCCATGAATGAAGTCCGGCGAGGGTCTAGTCCCGGCAAAGAAGGACGGGACCATCATCCGTTTGCGTTTACGATGCTGATGGCTGGCGGCGGTGTCCGAGGAGGGCAGATCATCGGCCGCACCGATGATCTGGGCTATCGCCCGGTCGAATCCCCGGTCCATGTGCATGACCTCCAGGCCACCATCATGCACGCACTCGGGCTGGACCACACTCAACTGACATTCCGGCATCAGGGCCGCGACCACCGCCTGACCGACGTTGCGGGCGAAGTCGTCCACCGTATATTTGGCTGATTGAAAAGCAGTTCGAAACGGACTGTCGATCACACCAGAGGAACTGACCATTGGCAGAAATCCGATACGGACTGGGAGCGGACGCTCAGGATCAGATCATCGGGGCTCTTCTGGGGACTGCGATCGGAGATGCGATCGGGCTTCCATACGAAGGGATCAGTCGACGTCGGGGTATCAGGATGCTGGGAAGTCCTGATCGACATCGGTTTCTGTTTGGGTATGGGATGGTTTCAGATGATACCGAGCAGACCTGTTTTGTCGCTCAATCACTGATCAAGTCAGGTGGAGATCCTGACCGGTTCCAACAATCGCTGGCTCGCTATTTACGACTCTGGCTGCTGGGGATTCCGGCAGGAATCGGATTTGCCACACTGCGGTCAATTCTCCGTCTCTGGTTGGGATATTCACCGCAGCGGAGCGGTGTCTATTCGGCAGGAAACGGTCCTGCCATGCGAGCGGCGATCCTGGGTGTTTCCATTGCAGCCCCACAGGAACTCCAGCAATTCGTGCGAGCCTCCACTCGCTTGACGCACACTGATCCCAAGGCAGAAATGGGTGCGTTTGCGGTGGCCGTAGCGGCACAGATTACTGCTCAAGGCATGGCGGAAACGCCAGATGAGTTTCTGGTTCGGTTGACCAGTTATCTCAGGAATGCCTATCAGACAGAGGCCGAGGAACTTATCGAGCTGGTTTCCAGCGTTGTTGGTTCCGTGAAACGAGGCGAATCTACCGAGACATTCGCCGTAGGGTTGGGGCTTTCACGCGGCGTCACGGGGTACGTGTATCATACTGTTCCTGTCGCATTGCATGCGGTACTGTCGTTCCCTCGCGACTATCGGGCTGCGATCCGGGGTGTCATTCAATGCGGGGGTGATACGGACACTACAGCTGCGATCACGGGTGGAATTGTCGGTGCGGCCGTTGGACGGAGCGGTATTCCGCAGGACTGGCTCTGCACGCTGATTGAATGGCCTCGCAGCATTTCCTGGATGGAGCGACTGGGGGCTCAACTTGCCTCGAGCGACAAGCTGGCGGCAGGGAAACCGATCGGCCTTCCTGCGTGGGGCATCGTCGCCCGGAATATTCTGTTCATCACAACCGTGCTGTTTCACGGGTTTCGCCGCCTCGGGCCGCCGTATTGAGCGCATCGGGGGGGAAGGTTTCGGCAAGTTCGACGGGATCGATTGTCGCGAGATGTCGTTGCAGAGGTACCCGTGCAGGTTGATCCCGGCGACCGCATCTTCAAAACAGATGCGTCGAAACAAAAAAAGCCGACTCATGAGTGAGTCGGCTACAAGTCTTCACAGCGAGCGAGGCGGACGGGGCTCGAACCCGCAACCACCGGATCGACAGTCCGGTACTCTAACCAATTGAGCTACCACCCCGTTTCCTGATTGTTACCTTCGTCTATCGACGACGACACCGCTCAGGAAAGATGTTTGCTGTGAGTGCGAGGGAATTTTAACACCAGCTTTTCATGCGTCAAGTTACTCTGGTTCTGTTATTTTTCCAGACCCAGGATTCTCGGTCCCGAACCGAATGGGAGGGGTTTGACGGTCAGGCAGTTGAAGTGTTCGTTCGCGTTCTGCTTTTGCCAGGTTTCCGGCTGAATTTGACGGACTGCGACGTGGTCCGCCAGAATCGGATTGCTGAAGGTGATTCTGAAGGGCCGATTGCTGGAATCGTCATCGAATCTGCCGTAAAACTACCAGT
>CAIWEX010000002.1 GCA_903911795.1 uncultured Schlesneria sp. | reverse complement strand
TCCCCTCCCCGATGGATGGCCATCTGACAGCAACTCGAATTGTCGCCCATATGGCGTTTTTGCAGGATGTGGCAGACGTCGGAGCCCTCAGCGCCGGGATCTGGACACTCTGCATCGAAATGCAATTTTACGTGGTCGCGGTGCTGGGCTGGGGACTTGGTCAGCGACTTTTTCGTCGACCGGATCCGAATCTTCCGCAACCATCCTCCTGGGGGTTGTTGATTGTCTTCGGGCCGCTGGCCCTCGCATCGCTGTTTCATTGGCGAACCATGGAGAGTACGTCGCCCTGGGTCACACATTTTCTCTGGATGTTCTTTTTGGGAATGTGTACCTGGTGGACCCTGGATCGAACCGTCCCGCGTCTGGTTCTGCTGAGCCTGATTGTCATCGCCATCATTGAACTTTATCTGGATGCGGAGTGGCGTTACGAAAACTCCATGGCCTTGCTGACGGCCCTCGCAATTTACTCGGCAGGGCGGCTGAACGCATTACATCTCTGGTTGAACTGGGGGCCGCTCCAATATCTGGGTCGAATTTCGTATAGCCTTTACCTGATACACTTTCCGGTCTGCCATCTGATCGTTTCCGCCGGATGGAAGGCCTGTGGAAATTCACCAACACAAGTTCAATCGCAATTGATTCATCTGGCTGCGATCGCTGCCAGTCTTGTGGCAGGTCATCTGCTTTATATTCTGGTGGAAGCACCCAGCGCGCGATGGGCGGCACGTCTGAAACGGGTTGAATCGACGTGATTTCGCCGTCAATTGACCAGCAATGGGCTCGAATCGGAGGCTGTTTTCACGCTCTGGACAGCCACATCTATCACCCTCTCTGACTGTGGCCACGATGAATCGGGCTCACTCGTCGCCCGCGTGACCCAGCGCTACCACTGAAAAGACCTTGTCCAGCCGAGTTTTTGCGATTCGAACGGCAGGTCGTGCCGATTCCCTGAATTGGCAACTCGGACCGAGGCCGGTTTTTCAAAGAAATCGGTCCAAAACAGGGAGTTACGTCGACAGACGGCCTTGATTCGCATTGATCCGCTTTTTGGCGGAAGCTACAACCCGCCGTCCGTTTCTCCCAATTCACATCCAGTGTTTGATCGCCCCCATCCGGTTTCGGTCGCGGTATGCCCGCGTCCTTCCGCAACCGCAGAGGTGAATCGATGTACGTGTCGACACAGCGGCTTATCGCTCGAATGAAATCCATTTCAAAGTACGCTCTTGGGCTTGGCCTGGGGTTGGTGCTGTCGCTTTTCGCACGAACAGGCTTCGGGCAGGACGATCTCACCCTGCTTCCTCTGCCAGAAGTCTTCCGGGCTCAATCCGACCCAGGGGCCGATCCGCAATCGCTGCGGATTCCACCTTCTGGTGCTCGGACCGAGTTCGGTGACGCCGTTCAAGATGGACTCCTGTTTGGCGACCAGATCAGCGGCCGGACAGGCCAGGCTTACGGAACGCTGTTTCGCGCTGGTGTCTCGACCGGTCCAGCCGTGGGTCGTACCGATACAATCGTTCCTCTGGAAATCATGCCCTATGGATTCATCAACAACGCGATGGTCTTCGGAAGCCTGCGTGGCTTCCGGGCTGCGAGTGATGGATGGGGCATGAACCTGGGGGGCGGTATTCGCTATTACTCAGAACGGTGGGACAGAATCTGGGGTGCGAACGCCTTCTACGACTACGACAACTCCAGCGGCGGTTTGTTCCGCGAAGTCGGATTCGGATTCGAATCATTGGGAGCGTTACTGGACGCTCGGGGCAATTTCTACGTTCCCAACGGGAAAACCGAACGCCTTCTGTCCACGGAACTGGTCCAGGGAAGTCAGCACTTTGTTGGCCATCAATTACTTTATAACAACCTGCTGACATTCGGCGACGCGCTGCGCGGAGCCGACTGGGAATTTGGAATTCCGATTCCTGGCCGAATTCCACAAAGGCATGACCTGCGAGTGTTTGGCGGTGGTTACCACTACAACGGAACCAGTGTCCAGGGATTCACAGGTTGGAAGGCCAGAGCCCAATTGAACGTGATTCAGAACCTGTCCGTTCAACTGGAAGTCCTGAACGACAAGATCTTCGACACCAGCGTCGTCTTCGGTGCCACCTGGACTTATGGTGGTTTCCGTCAGCCGGAAGATCAGAAGCGAACTCAGTTCGACCGCATGACCGAAATGGTTCGTCGTGGTTACAACGTCGCTGTGGCTCGAATTCCTGTGGTCGACAAAGACAAGATCGCGATCAATCCAATCACGAACCAGCCGTATTTCTTCGAACATGTGGCCAGCTACGCGCCACTGCCGGGTGCTGACGGTACGGTCGAACACCCCTGGCAGAATCTGACATTGGCTCAGACTGCTCTCAATGCGACGTTCCCGAACCCGCTGGATCAGCGTGGTAATATCATCTATGTCCACGCGAACAGCACCTACTCAGCCGCACCAGACAATACTGTGACCCTGATTCCAAGTGTTCGCATCCTGGGTGAAGGGACGTATGTTGATACCAACAACATTCGCCAGAACGTCAAACACACCATCCAGATCTCGGGGCTTGGCAACGTTCTGCTGCCGCGAGCTGCTCCGGTGACGTTTATCAATCGTCCACTCTTCACAAACCAGGCTGGCGATGCCGTGACTCTGGTCAGTGGTTCGGCAGCGGCATCCAGCGAATTCAGCGGATTCCAGATCGGTGACCCCAGCATCGCAGGGAGTGGGCCGGCTGGTCGTGGACTTGTCGGTGATGGTGTCGCCAACGTGATTGCCAATCAGAACGACGTTAACTTTGCCCG
>CAIWEX010000001.1 GCA_903911795.1 uncultured Schlesneria sp. | reverse complement strand
CCATTCTGGGTAAATGAGTCTCCTGCACGCATTCCCAGGGTAGCCGCGAAACGCGGCAACCCTGGGCTATATGATGTAACTCCTTCGGAGTATTTGTGACGACAACTCCCCGAAATCAGTCCCATTGGCCTGACACCAACGGGCCGATCGTTCGAGAATCGGAATCCGACACATTTTTCAGTGCGCCCATAACGTATACAGCAAAAGAGTCGTGGTGATCGGCAATCCCGTCAACATGAGTCACGAGATCACAGCGCACCAACCACCATGCCATGATTCTCGTGTCACATAAAAATCAGATGGAATGGCCGGCCTGTTGGCCGAAGGGCCGAACGTTCCTTTGGTCTTTAGACTCATCGAAAGGAACGACCGGCCCTTCAGCCCTTTCGCGGCAGACACATACGCTAAGCCAGTCAATTTCACTTCGAGATCGATTCTTTGGGCTGAATAGAAAGCGTCTGCCCATTCTGCTGAATGAGCGTCGCGTACAGGCAGAGTCCGACCAGTACGATTGCTGCCAGGATCGTTCGCTCGTAATACAGCAATTCGATCCAGGTGGGCCGAGTGATACTCGGGAGGTGATTCAGGCGGTCGAGAAGCGTGGCGGCGACCCACTTGTCGTCGGACAGGCGATAGTTGGAAGGCCGCAGGAAAGCCCGGACCCACTTCCAATCGATTCCTTCAGGAACTCCATAGATCTCCATCAGTTCGATGGCATACGCGGTCGATTCCAATGATCCTGGCTGCGAAAGCCACGCTCCCCCGTCCCATTTCAGATAGGTCTTGAAACCGCCTGCAAATTGAGAACCTCCGCTATCGGTTGTGTGGAGTCTCTTCAAAAGCTGGTGGACTCGTTCTCGAATCGGATCGCGGTCCATCGGATGTTTGACGACATCCAGCAGTTTTGTGGTGCAGAGCAATTCTTTCAGAGTCACCACCGAATTCTCGGAGAGGTGATACTCCAGAGTCGCGAGCAGTCGCTGAGCCAGATAATCCTGTTCGTCCGAAGTAAAGTCGCCCCGCTCAATGGCCAGTCGAATGACCCAGTCAGACTGCTCAACGTTGGTGATGATTTGCGGCTTCAGTCCAACCGGTGGGTTCTTGACAAGGAATCGCAACTGCGGTTGATAATCTTTCAGTTCGCTCGTTTGATCCTTTGCGAGCAACCCGAGTCGCACGCCGGTTCCCAGAATGAACGGGTTCTGAGATCCAGCGACTTCCTGAACGAATAGCTGGCGAGGTCGAGTCAGGTCCAGGTCTGGCTGGGATTGTTGAGCCCAATCCGTGACGATTTCCCAAGGCTCCCAACTGGCTGTATGAAATGGAGCGTAATCAAATCCCTCGATGTATGACCGGATCCGCGTCTGAGTCACCGGCCAGATCGTGGAACTCGTCATCCACCCCACGAGCGGAAGGACGATACACCCGACAACCAGCATCAGTACCGATCGAGACGTTTTTCGGAGGTCTTTCGACGGGCTGTGACGGTGACCGATCACAAGAAGCAGGAATGCACCACCCATAAAAATTGCGGCTATCAACGACTGATCGAGAAAATGAATTTCACGGGAACCGATCTGTGGGAATGCCGCCAACTGGCCGAGAAACATCAGGCCCATTCCGCACGATTCTCCGACGACGTAGCAATTCCCCAGGCCCCGCTTTGCCAATGAAGACAGCACAAACAGCAGGAGGCCAAACGAGACGATGTATGCGAGAAACAAGGTCCAGGTCGCTCCGGCCACCGCCAGTCCCAAGCTGACAATGAAGACGGCGAGCGTTCCCCATTTATTGTCGTGCCACCATTGTTGAATCGCTTTCAGCGCCAGCAACGGCGATTCTGCGGTTTCATCAGCATTTGGCTGGATGCTGCCTATCTTCAAGAGAGTCAGGACGGTTGCACCGATCAGGAAAAACAGACTGATTGCGGGAAACGCCAATAAACCCAGGCATTTCCCGAAAAAACCAACGGGACCGACACTGGTCGCATTGCATCCCGAGAGGACCGTCAGCGGCAGATATGCGGCCGCATTTCTTAACAGCCACGATCCACCCGCCAGGGGATCATTCGCCCGCCTTTGGCTGGCCACTTGAAGCCGCGCCAAAACACCCGCCTCGAATCGACCGGCATCGGCACAATAAGGGCGCAGCAGCGTTCTCAAGTCCTCTTCGGTAACCAGATTCACAGCCATAGCAACATCCTTCCGATCTGAGGAAACGAAGGGTCACCATCAACCAGACGTTTCAGTCTGAGGCGCGCCTGGTAGAGTCGCCCTTCAACCGTTTTGACAGAAACAGACAGTAACGCTGCAACCTGCTTGACGCTGGTTTCTTCGAGATAGTGCATGTAAATCACCTGACGTTGTCCATCGGGCAACTTTTCCATCGCCTTTCGCAAGGCCACGATTCGCTCGGCGATTTCCGATGACGGCAGGGGGGCGGTGACAGATTCCACAATTGCAGGGTCAAGTGTCACTGTCCGTCTCTGTTGACGTTGCCGCTTCCGAGCCCAGTTCCGATACACGTTGAGGGCCACGCCGCGCAGCCAGCGCCCGAAAACTTCCGGCTGATTCCAATCTCCACGACAGGACTCACGGTTCAGCCATGCTTCCGCAAAGCTGTCCTCCGCAATTTCAGTCGCGTCGCCCCAGGGTGCCCCCCACGAGGCAATCAGCCCGATGAGTGGTCCGCGATAGGCGTTAATGAAGTCAGTCAGATCCAAAAGTTTTCTCCCCTCACTGAGGAAGTGTCTCAAGTGAGGCCAATCCCACAAATTCTTTCCATAAAATTCTCCAGGAGCATGGTTCTACCACACGCTTGGAAAGAAAAGAGGCTGTACAACCGCTTAACGATGGACGTCCTCCAACCTTTCACTGGGCAGAACGATGGCCTTCCTGTATTTTTGCGTTGAGAACTAAACGCCTGCCATCTGCGGGACTCGGCCGATTCCTTTTGACTGAGATGACCAACGATCTGATGAACGACAATGCCTGCAATCTGATGCTGTCAGAGGGAGATTCGCGGCCTCTGCCGCTGGTCGTTCTGAAACTTGGTGGAAGTCTGCTGAAGTGCACCGATCTGGCCGATCGGATGCGATCGCTGATAGCGACTCTTCGACCGCAGCGGATTCTGATTGTTGTTGGTGGTGGCGATGCGGCTGATGTCGTCAGGGACTGGAGTAATCGTTTTTCACTCTCTGAAGAGATGGCGCACTGGTTGGCAATTCGCTCGTTGTCGCTGACCTGCGGACTCGTGAAGGAATTACTGCCCGAATGTGACGAAGTCGAGACCCCGGCGGCCGCTGCCGTAGTCTGGGGCGACCAGCAGCGGCCCGTGCTGCTGAAACTGGAATCGTATCTGCGACAGGCAGAGGTCAACGAGCCAAGCCCGTTGCCTCACACTTGGGATGTCACGAGTGATTCAATTGCCGCGTGGGTCGCAGCGCAATGGGGGGCTGATCAACTCATCCTGCTCAAATCCATCGAACTTCCTGCCGGAATGGACCTGAAGCAAGCCGAAGCCACCGGATTGGTCGATCGCCACTTTCCAATCATCGCACAGAAGGTGACTCAGATCCGCTGGTGCAATTTACTCGCGGATAGTGTCAACGTACTGATTTGGAAAACGCACTCGGGCCAATTGACATGCGATTGCAGAGTGGGCACCGCGAAGGACACGAAGAGCGCGAAGGAATCAGAGAACGAAACCCTCTTTGAATCTGGTGTTGTTGAAGTTGATGAGGAGCCCAATCGTGATGCCAGTTTCCTGTAGGTCACCAGTTGGACCTGACGAATCTCTTTAATCATCTCGATGATCAACTCATTCGTGGTGAAGTCATATCTTTCCACTGCCAACGGGAAAATGCTTTCCAGCGAACTGACGCCAATTTCGCCAGTTGTGCAATCGCTGACCGCCATAACGCGGCGTCGGGTGCGGAAATGACCAGGCGCGGGAGGTGTCACGCCCCGTTTGTAAATATTCTTTTCGACGCAACCAATTGCTGGATCGTGTGTTGCAGTCGAAAGCAAAAATCAGGGGTTGCCTCGGGTGCAATAATTGCGTGGCGGGCTAGTCGGCGGGCGGAAGGAATCACGCTTCAAGGAGGAACAGCCATGTTGGTACTGACTCGGGGTCTCAAACAACAGATCATGATTGATGGTGGCCTGGTCACAGTCACGGTTCTCGAAATCCGTGGTGGCCGGGTGCGACTGGGGATCGAAGCCCCCCGCGGAATTGAAGTGCGACGTCGCGAATTGGACGATACTCCGGTCGCCGAGCCTGAACCGGCGCTATCAACATAAGCGGAATGCGCTCTCAGATTCTACTTTGTTACTCCTCGGCACCGTCTTTGTTCTGGGCATTGTTCGTTGAAGTTTCCGGACGATGACAACGGTTTTCGTGACGATTTTGGTCCGCCCAATTGTCGCAAAAATCGACAGCGCCGATGAGTCGATGCCATTGCCTGATTCCAACCTCGCATCATCAGAGCGTAAGGTGGGGAGCACAGGTTTCGTGCGGACTTGTCTCGAACCAGCCAAATAACAAACGTCCCGTGAATGCCGCCATAGTGCAGGGCCAATTTCTTTTCGGAGCTTGTCCGTATGTCGGATAGGCCTCGCGGCGCTTCGCCGTGCAGGCGCACCATTACTGAACCCAGCGTGTGACGGCTGGCTGCCGCTCCGGGAGGGTGAGGCCTGAGTTTCCGGCATATTTTTTGTTGTCATAGGATTTTGGGCACTGAATTGTATTTTGTGCCAACTGCGAGTTGTGATTGCAGTTATGCGAGATCGAGGCACGTGAT